>JAAYGJ010000012.1 GCA_012727745.1 Clostridia bacterium
AACCTGCCCATGGTAGGTTTGTTTGCCCAGGTAGCGAGAGTCCACGGCAAGTACCTGATGCCGATTGTTATTGTATTCTGTGTCCTGGGATCCTTTGCGGTCCGGAACAGTTTTATGGATTTATGGGTGCTGGCTTTATTCGGCATATTGGGTTATTTGTTGCGCAAAGGCGGCTTTTCTCCCGCACCGCTGGCCCTGGGGATGATTATTGGTCCCATGCTGGAAGATACCTTCAGGCAGTCGGCCATGCTCTTTAAGGGAGACTTTAGCCTTTTCTTCAGCAGGCCCTTGTCTGGTACGATGATGGTGTTTATTTTTATAATCCTAGCCTGGCCGTTGCTAGAAAAAGTATTAGCCCGTTTTAATATCAAAAGCCCGCTTGGCAGAGGAGTGGAGGAGGAATAACATGGATATATTTGGTTTTAGCATTCAGCCGGGAGAGAGATTGTGCCGGTATATAAAAGTAGGCGAGTTGGCCTGTTTTAGCGACATCCGCATTCCGCTCCTGGTTGCCAGGGGCAAAACGGCAGGGCCAACCCTGTGGTTGACCGGTGCGGTGCATGGCGATGAACTCAATGGCCTCTGGGCGATGCGCCGCTTCTTCTGGGACTTAGACCTGGAAAAACTCAGGGGAATTTTGGTGATGACACCGTTATTAAACCCGCTGGCTTTTCTGGCAGGCAATAAAGTAAGCCAGGTCGATTATCTCGATATGGACCAGCAGTTTCCTGGTAACCCCAGGGGTTTATATTCGGAGCGCATACCCTATATCGTTTTTAGTGAACTTAAGCAAAAAGCGGATTACGTCATCGACTTCCATACCCTGGGACACCCCTACAGTGCTACTCCTTACACAGTGTCAAAAATTGTAGCCGGTGCCAGTGAGGAAACGATTGCCAAAGCTTTTGCCATGGCCAGGGTATTTGGAGTTTATCCCAATTGCCGGGTAGATGTTGCCAGCGCAAAGGGTGAGCTTCCGGGGACAACCAGCGGCGCCCTGGACATCCTCTGTATGCAGCATAATATTCCCTGTTTTATGGCAGAAATGGGTGGCGGTGGCCGTTGGGATGATGAGGCAATTAATATAGCTTATCGCGGTATTAAGAATGTAATGCTTTACTTGAAGATGCTAGACGGAGAATACCAGCAGCCGGGTCGACAGTTAATTATTACCAGCCGCGGGTTTTTACGCAGTAACAGCGGTGGCCTGGTACGCATGGCGGTTAATCCGGGTACATTTGTTAAGGCTGGTGAGCTGCTGGCCACTGTTTACAGTTTTTGGGAAGAACTGGAACAATTAAAAGCGGAGCAAGATGTGTTTGTAATCGGGACTCGTTTCCAGCCGGTTGTATCCAGCGGTGACCGTCTGGCTTTCGTAGGTTATGAATGGCAGGAGATGGACTGGGGGAACGGCAACGGTGAATAGTTCATATACCCACGTCCTGGCCGACTATATTGCCAGTGTAAGCTTCAGCGATTTAAGCGCTGAAGTAGTAACTAAAGCCAGGCTGTTGTTACTTGATTATTTAGGAGCTACAGCGGCCGGTAGCAATTCGCCTACTGCCGCTATGCTGCAGCGGGCTCTGGCCCAAGATCTGACTGTTGGCCCTTGCTGGGTAATTGGGCGCGAAGATTTGCGTGTACAGCCCCTGATGGCAGCTTTGATTAATGGCTTTAATGCCCATATAGTCGAGTATGATGATACTCATCGCAATTCCTTGTACCACCCTGGCGCCCCCACAATAGCGGCGGCACTGGCGACCGCTCAGGCTACCGCTGCCAGCGGTAAGAAGCTGATCGAAGGGCTGGTAGTCGGTTATGAGGTCGGTATTAACCTGGCTGAAGCGATCAACCCAGCCCACTATACTTACTGGCACACAACCGGGACGGTTGGTTGCTTTGCGGCAGCAGCGGCGGCTAGTAAAATTGTTGGACTTTCGCCGCAAGAAACCGTTTGGGCGCTAGGAAATGCCGGCACCCAGGCAGCTGGCTTATGGGAGTTTCAAACTGACGGAGCAATGACCAAGCCTCTTCACCCCGGCAAAGCAGCAATGGCCGGGATGCTGGCAGTATTCCTGGCCCGGGAAGGTTTTACCGGACCGGCTGAAATTTTGGAGGGCGAACGGGGCTTTTGTCGGGCGACTGCCAGCAAGTTCGACTTAAGTGCAGTTGTACCCCCGGCAGGGCGCCAGCCCCGCTTGATGGAGGTCACTTTTAAAAATTATCCTTCCTGCGGTCATACCCATACACCTATTGATGCCGCCCTCGAATTATATAAGAAGCTGGGGGGCAGTGTTGAACAAATAGCTAAAATAAAAGTAATCACCAATAAAGTGGCGGCCCGGGTTGCCGGTAATTATAACCCTACCACTGCTTATGAGGCTAAGTTCAGCATTCCTTTCTGCGTGGCCTGGGCTTTACGATATGGCAGCCTGAACCTGGATGCATTTACTGTAGAAGCTCTGTCCAATGCCCAGGTACGCACGTTAATGGCAAAAATAAAATTGGAAATAGGGCAGGAAATGGAACGAGTGTTCCAGCAGAAACGTCCTACAGAAATAATAATTACTTTAAATGATGGTCGCCAAGTAAAAGCCAGGGTTGAATACCGTCGTGGCGATCCGGAAAATCCTCCTACTGAAGACGAAATAAAGGCCAAATACCAGATGTTGGCGGGCCAGGTCTTAGCGCCAGAGCAAGTTGAACAGTGGCAAGCTGCCTGCGAGCGCCTATTAGACTATGAGGACTTGACAGAGTTCCCAGCTTAAAGGGGGGAGCAATAATGCCCCGTGTGGCCTTGATGATACCCCAGCGCAACGCTACCCTGGAGCCGGAAAGTTACCAGGTAGTCCCGCCGGGAACGAGCGTGCATTTTGCCCGTTTGCCGGGTTCGGTGATGTCCGAAGAATTATTGCAGCAACTGAGCGTTGAATTAGAGTCGGCCTGGGACACCTTGGTTGACCTTAGGCCCCAGGTAGTAGCTTTTGCCTGCACCTCCGGCAGCTTTTATGGCGGCCGGGCTGGCGAAGAACGTATCCGAAAAAAGATGGAAGACCTGACCCAGCGGCCCTTTATTACTACCTCGCAAGCAGTGATAATGGCCTGTAAAGCCTTGCAGCTAAAGCGCCTGGCAGTGGTTACGCCTTATGCTGACTGGGTTAATGAGCGCCTGGTAACCTTTCTGGCTGAATATGGGCTGGAGACTGTGGCGCTGCAGGGTATGGGCCTTTCTGCTGGTATTTCTGATGTTGATTCTGCAGCGGTTGAGCACTTGCTTGAAGCTGTCGACCGGCCGCAGGCCGAAGGAATATTTATTAGTTGTACGGCGCTGCCGACGCTGGCCAGCCTGGCTGCCTGGGAACAAAAAGTACAAAAACCGGTGTTTAGTGCCAACCTGGCTACCCTATGGCTGGCGTTTGGTCTTATAAAACAGCCGCTGAGGGGCATCAAAGTAGCATTAACTGAAACAAAAATTGGAGGGGAAGCAGACTAATGAACTCACATATGATTGATTATATTATTTTTCAAGATTCTTGGAGCACGGAGACCATGCGGCGGATTTGGTCCGAGGAACAAATGTTGCAGCGCTGGTTAAATGTGGAGGTAGCGCTGGCCGAGACTCAGGCGGAATTAGGGGTAATTCCCGCCGCAGCAGCCCAGGAAATTAAGGCCAAAGCTAAGACAGAATACCTGGATTTTAAAGCAATAAAGAAAGAGTATGCGCGGACGGGGCACTCTTTGGTACCCACTTTAAGAGCAGTCCAGGCTATTTGTGATAATAACCTAGGTGAATATATTCATCTAGGGGCTACCACACAGGATATTACCGACACCGGCATGGTACTGGGATTGAAAGAGACTCATGCTGTTATCGTGAAGGATTTGGAAGCAATTGAAGCAGCATTGCTTAAGTTGGCTGAGGAGCATAAAAACACCCCGATGGCCGGCCGTACTCACGGGCAGCAGGCCCTGCCGGTTACTTTTGGCATCAAAGCTGCTGTGTGGCTACGCGAGGTTAGCAGGCACCTGGAACGCTTGGCCCAGTGCCAGCAGCGGGTATTTGTAGGCAACCTGGCCGGTGGGGTTGGCAGCTATGCTTCCTTTAACGGACTAGGCCTAGAGACGGAAAAACGGGTTATGGAACGTCTTGGTCTAGGGGTATCTGATGCCCCCTGGCATGTAGCCAGAGATCGTTTTGCTGAGTATTGTAACATTTTAGCAATGATTGCCACCACTATTGGGAAAATCGGCAATGAAATTTACGTCCTGCAAAAAACGGAGTTCCGGGAAGTCCAGGAACCTTTCCAACCGGGGCAAGTCGGCAGCAGTACCATGCCGCACAAGCGCAACCCGGAAATTGCGGAAGCATTAAATGGTCTCTCCAAAATTGTCCGCCACTTGGCGGGGTTAGTTATGGAAGCCATGTTTGCCGAACATGAACGGGATGGCGCGGCCTGGAAACCGGAATGGGTAGCTGTTCCTGAGATTTGTATTTACACCGGGGCGATTCTTGACAAGGCCAAATATGTATTAGAAAACTTGGTAGTCAATAAAGAACAAATGTTAAAGAATCTTAATATGCTGGGCGGCTTGATCCTGTCCGAGAATATTATGATTTCCCTCGGTAAAAAGTTAGGCAAGCAATCAGCTCACGAGATAGTCTATAATATCGCCGGTCGTTTTTATGATGAAGGGCTCACCTTTAAAGAAGCCTTGCTGCAGAATAAGCTTGTCAGCGATAACTTCAGCGAGGAGGAAATAGACAAAATGCTCGACGGCTCGGCCTATATCGGCGAGTCTGAAGCTATTGTTGCCAAAGCAGTAGCGCTTACCAAGGAGGAGTATAACCGCCGGCCCTGGAGGTAGAAGTGATGCGTTATGCTTTTGTTCTTACTGTAGCGGAAGGAAAGCGGCTAATTGCCAGGGGGCTATTAAACGATCCTACAGTCCGGGCTGCAGTTGAACGGGGGCAAATAATGCTCAAAAGCGGCACTACCGTTTCAGCAGTAAGTGAAGCCCTGGGTGGGCCGCCGCTGCATATTAGCGGCCGCCTTACCCCGGCAGGATTCCGTACGGCAGCCAAACAAAACACCGGACCTTTATGGTTAGTATGGCGCCAGGGACAGGGGGAGCTTTTGTCGGATACGGAAGCGGTATTTGCCGCAGCTAAAAGCATGACCCCTGCTGATCTCCTTGTGACCGGCGCCAACATAATCGATAACGAAGGCCGCGCTGCCTTAATGCTAGGCTCACTTTTGGGTGCGGTGCGTTGTGCAGTAATAAATCTGCTGGCTGCCGAAGGGGTACCTGTTATTATCGCGGCCGGGCTAGAAAAATTGTGCCCGTCGGTGCCGGCGGCAGTAGCTGTTGCCGGACGCCAAGTTATTGAGGCCAGCCAGGGTATGGCCGTAGGCTTATTGCCACTGACAGGCCGCCTATTTACCGAGCTGGAAGCTGTCGCCAGCCTGGCCGCTGTTAAGGTAACCGTAATTGGCAGGGGCGGTGTTGCTGGCGCTGAGGGCGGCACGGCCCTGGTGGCCGAAGGAGACAGGGAAGAAATAGAGCGCCTGGTAGCTGTACTGCAGGAGATTAAGGGCGCTAAAACCTCGGGCACTGAGGCCAGTTTAATTTCCTGCGAAAACGGCGGTGGGCATTGCCGGGACCACCTCGGTTGTGCCCGCAGTAAAAAAAGGATTGAAGGCTTTCATGGAATATGATCAGTTAAGTTGTGACGTCTTAGTTATAGGTGCTGGGGCTGCTGGCTTACGGGCAGCCCTGGCAGCCCACGAAGCCGGGGCACATGTAATAATAATGAGCAAGCGCCCTCCAGGACGTTCTGGTGCTACTCCTTCGGCGGTATTTTCCTACTGTGCTGCGATAGGAACGGAGGACAGCCCCGATTTACATACCTGGGATACCTGGCGCGCCGGTGTTTACCAGGGCAACAGAAAACTAATTGAGGTATTTGCTCACCATGCTCCTGACAGTGTAGCCTGGCTGCAAAAAAATGGTATGCGCTGGGATAATGAGGATGGCAAGTATAGTTTGGCCTGGCTGGCAGGGCACAGTAAGCCCCGGGGCTTACATTATGACCATGCCACCGGCAAGGAGATGGCCAGGGTCCTGACGCGGGCAGTGCAGCAGGCCGGCATTACGGTGCGGCCTTATTTATGGGTTACTGATATACTTGTGCAAGATGGCAGGGCAGCCGGCGTAGTGGCTTATGACTGGCAAAGGGGCAGGAACGTTTATTGTCGGGCCAAGGCAGTTATTCTGGCCTGTGGTGGTGCCGGAAATATTTATGCTATTAATACAGTTCCTACAGATTTATGCGGCGATGGCTTTTCGCTGGCTTATCACGCAGGGGCTGAGCTTGTAGATATGGAATTTGTGCAGATGTACCCAACTGTGGTCATCTGGCCAGCGTCGGCCAGGGGGATTCCCCTTACCTCTGGTTTATTATTTCCGGCTGGGGCCGAACTGCTGAATAACAGGGAAGAACCTTTCTTCCAACGTTATTCAGCCAAGCCCCTTGGTGAGGCAACCCGGGATGAAGTGGCAGCGGCTATTGCCAGGGAGGTGATGGCAGGTAGGGGAACTGCCCATGGCGGTGCTTTTCTAAAACTTGGTCAAGCACCGGCTTCATTGGCCCAAATGGCCCATTTTAAACACCTGCAAAAATTAGGCGTTGATCTGACCAAAGATAAGGTTGAGGTAGCACCAGGAGCTCATTTCTGGCTGGGCGGTGTAGTTATCAATACTGAAGCGGCCACCAGCCTGGCAGGTCTATACGCAGCTGGCGAAGTGGCTGGGGGTTTACACGGGGCCAACCGCCTGGCCGGGAATGCATTACCAGAAACAATTGTTTTTGGTGCTATCGCCGGCAAACAGGCCGCACAATTTGCCCGGGAAACAGAAGAGCCGCGCCGGCAAGAATTGACAGGCCCGTGCTGGGAGTTTATTACCCGGAAGCAACGGCGTGCTGGGCGTAAGCCCCGGGAGATTATGGCCGAACTGCAGCAGATAATGCAGGAGTGCTGCGGCGTATTAAGAGAGCGTCGTTTTTTGCGCCAGGCTGAGCGTGACCTGGAGGGGCTGGCTTTGGAAGCCAGCGAGGCCATGGCTCTATCTAACCCCTCGGCGGGTTATAATAATGAAGTTTGCACAGCGATAGAATTATTTCATGCCCTCCAAACGGCACGTCTGGTGGTTAAGGCAGCAGTTAACAGGCAGGAGAGCCGAGGAGCTCATCAAAGGTTGGATTACCCGGAACAATACCCGCAGGGAGCAGTAAACCAGCTTATCCGGCGGGAAGGACAAAGTTCCGTATTTTTATTTCAGCCCAATGAGAACGGGCCAGAAGGTGTTATTATCCATTTAAAATCAGGTTCAGGAACTGCCAGTTATAAGCTCCAAGATATTATAGGCAAGACTGTGCTGGAGGTTTTACAGTTACTGCCGGAAGCGGCAGGGAAGGTTGTGCATTATTCCGATCACAACTGCAAGCGA
>JAAYGJ010000156.1 GCA_012727745.1 Clostridia bacterium
GATTCATACTATGGACCTAGAAAGCCTGGACAATAACAAGCCAGCCTTAATTGATTTTATGAACAGTGTCTGCCAGGAAAAGAATTATGACTTGGTGGTGCTGATGGTGACAGATATTTTGCAGCAGGGGTCGGAGTTTTTGTTTGTCGGCGAGGAACACGGTCTGATTGAAAAGGCCTTCAATGTAAAAGTAGGCAAAAACCAGGTATTTATTCCGGGAATTATGTCCCGGAAGAAGCAGGTTGTGCCGCAAATCTCCCTGGCGGTGGAGTAAAAAACGCGGCAAACCTTTGCAGGTTGCCAGTGTTTTTGCTTAATATACTTAGGTGGGGATGTTATCTATTAACTTCAGTAGAGGGCCTATCCTGTTGCTTAATACTCTGCGGTTGAATTTTAGGCAGGTTTTTCATTTCATGAGCTATAAGACTGGCTGTCAGAAGTACAGAGAGGGCGTCAGCAATGGGTGCTGTACGCCAGATGCCGTCGATACCCCAGAAACGGGGCAGGATTAAAAGCAGGGGGATGAACAGCAGTACCTGCCGCGATAAACTGAGAATGGTGGACTGGACCGGTTTACCTACTGCTTGAAAATAATTTGCTCCCAGTATTTGAAAGGCCAGAATGGGCAGCATGGCGAAATAAACCATCATGGCCTGGGAAGTCATTTGTATAAGGGCAGGATTATCTTTGCTGAAAAGACCTACAATTTGCTCGGGCCAGATATGAATTACCAGATAAAAGACCAAGGCGATACAAGTACCGGCTACAACCGCTTTAAATAGAGTTTCTTTTACCCTGTCATACTGCCGGGCGCCGTAATTGTAACCTATCAGGGGTTGGGCACCCTGGCTGAGACCAATCAGGGGCATCAGCAGTAAAGTAGCCACACTCATCATAATACCCAGGGCGGAGAGGGCCATATCGCCGCCATAGGCATACAGGGATTTGTTCAAAATCATTTGCTGGATACTATTGGCCAGTTGCATGGCAAAGGGGGCAAAGCCGATAGTAACAATGCTAGTGAGGACGGGTAATTGGGGTTTGAGGTTTTTTAGCCTGATTTTAAGCAAACTGCGGCCGGACAGGTAATAATATAACACCATGAGGGTAGAAATAGTCTGAGCGCATACAGTTGCCAGCGCCGACCCTTTGATCCCCAGGCCGACTTTAAAGATAAAAACATAGTTGAGGGCTATATTGATTAAACCGCCGGTAATCTGGGTGGCCATAGCATAGGTGGGGTTGCCTTCGGCTCTGATAAAGTTGTTCATACCCATAGTCAGGGCGCCGAAGACGGCGCCCAGCATGATAATTCGGGTAAAATCTAGGGCATAGGGGAAAACGTCACCTTCGGCGCCAAAGGCGGTTAAGATTGGTCCGGCAAACAGCATAAAGATAGTAGTCAATATTAAGGGCAATACAACCAGCATTATAACCCCATTGCCGACAACTTTTTCTGCTTCGTCTTTTTTTTGTTCGCCCAGGCGGATAGAGATTAGCGCTGTCGTGCCGATGCCGATTAAGATGGCAACAGACATCATAATAATCATAATGGGAAAGGCTACCGTTGTAGCCGCGATAGCAATGTCGCCAACGCCACGCCCTACAAAAATTCTGTCTACAATATTATAAAGGGCATTGATCAGCATTCCGACTATGGCCGGCAAGGAGAACTTCCAGAGCAGGCTGCCGATATTGCCCTCCTGCATAGTGACACTTCGATCCATTTGAAAGATTACTTCCTTATATGAGATACGAACATAATCTTACCCCATGAGATAATAGCCGTCAACTTTTGATATAAGACGAGCTAGCCTATCACAACTTTTCAGGCTATTTAATTTGAGCTAAAATAGCAGTAAGTATTGGATAAATGATTTTAGATGCCAGGTAAGGGGTTTAATAGGCGCTAGCATTTAATGAGGTTTAGTTAGATGGGGAGAAGGGAAAGCGGCATGAAGGGTTTGTTAAGCAGGTATATAGGGGTAGTTATAGCTGTTGCCGGTTTGTTAATGTTTATTTTCGGGGTTATTTCAGGCGAAACGGATGAGGTACTGCGCAAAGCAGCCACAATTTGCCTGGAATGTATCGGGCTCAGGTAGAGGAGCATGAAAAGAAGGCTTGTTCAGGTTGTTACGGCTCTTATAGCAAACGGCTATCTACCCGGCTTTTTAAACGGTACTATCTACCAGGGGCCATGGAAGCGTGCCTGCCTACCATTCCTGAACTGTTATTCTTGCCCCGGTGCCCTGGGAGCCTGTCCGGTGGGCGCTATGCAGTCCCTGGCGGTCAGCAGCCAGAGCCTTTCCTTGTATGTGGGTGGTGCTTTGCTTGCTACTGGGGCGCTGGTCGGCAGGCTGGTGTGCGGCTGGTTATGTCCCTTCGGCCTGCTGCAGGATTTGATGGCTAAATTGCAACGGTGTAAAATACACATCCCCCTAGCTATGCTAAAGGTTAAGTATGTTGTTATGCTGTTAACTTTGCTGCTGCCGTTGTTATGGGTTAATCCGGTTACAGGGTTATCTGCGCCTTATTTCTGTATGTATATCTGCCCCGCCGGGACCCTGGAGGCCGGTTTGCCGCTGCTGTTGTTGAACCCTCCCTTGCGGGAACTGGCAGGCTCCCTTTTCCTCTGGAAGGTAGGCCTTTTGCTGGTGATACTGGTGGCGATGGTATTCGTCTGGCGGCCATTTTGCCGTGTGCTCTGCCCGCTGGGTGCTTTTTATGGTCTCTGCAACCGGCTAAGCTTTTATCAGCTGCAAATTAACCAGGATAACTGCAGTTCTTGCGGCCAATGCGGCCAGGCCTGTCCGGCTGGATTGCCGGTCTGGGAAGAACCCCGGAGTAGCGAATGTATTCGTTGCCTGCAATGCATCGATACATGCCACCGCAGGGCCATATCCTGGGGTCCCGTCTCTGTTAAAACGGGGCGGGATATTTCCGGGGAGGCCAGGCTTTAAGAAAGAAGAAATCCTATTTATTAAACAGGAGGTGGCCCGACTTGTATAAAAAAGTATTATTTGCAGTAGGGTTAATACTGGCTGTTATGCTACTGCTGTCCTGGGGAGGTCTAAAGACGGCGGGAAGATTCATGGAATCTGAAGATGAGAATGGGGCTGGACAGGTGGTCCCTGCCTTTGAGCTCCCCGACCAGGACGGTAACCCGGTGCGGGTGCCGGAGGCTATTAAAGGCAGGGCTATTTATATGGTGTTTTTCTCTACTGGCTGAGGCCCTTGCGTCGAGGAAGCGCTGCAGTTGCAGCCGTTTATCGGGCAGTGGCAGAAGGCAGGGATAGAAGTTGTATTGGTAACGACGGACTCGCCGGCAAGAATAAAGGAGTTCTTAGCCAAGAACTCCCTGGATTTTACTGTATTATTGGATGATAGGGGGCAAGTAGCCCGGCTTTACCGGGTAAGCGGCATCCCCGATGGTTTATTGATTGATCGTCAGGGCACTTTGCTTTACCGTTCGCTGGGGTGGGGTCCGGGCAGCCTGGAAAAGTTGCAGGCTGCGATTGACAAAGTGCTGGGGAGCAACTGAGTTTTTAGCACGATAAAAGAGCAGCCGGTTTAAGGCGGTTCTTTTATCAATTCAGGCCGGCGCGCTTGCTGGCAAGCTGGTACAAAACACCTACTATAGCGAGTAAGGCGCCTGTTAGCAGTAAAATCGAGCCGATGGATATAATATCAGCTAGCGGGCCGAAAAACAGTATGGCGACCGGCATGGCACTGCCGCTGACGATTTGCAGCATAGAAAACACCCACTATATTTACTTGTATTGTTCTCTAATAATGCAAGAATAATATTACCTCACTAGTTTATGGCCTTGTTCATGATTTGGTCATGATTTGCGGCTGTTTTCAGACCATTTCCAGGGCGTCCATGACCTGATTTTTTAGTTTAAGAAATCTTTCTTCGGTGACCATTTTGCGGTAGCGGGGCCGCGGCAGGTCTACTTCCAGGTGCAGTCGTACCCGGGCCGGTCGCGGTGAAAGCACGTAAACCCGGTCCGACAGGAAAAGGGCTTCTTCCACGTCGTGGGTTATGAAAAAGACGGCATAGCCAAATTTATGCCACACTTCCAATAGCCACTGTTGCATGTTAACCCGGGTGATGGCATCCAGCGCCCCAAAGGGTTCGTCCAAAAGCAAAACTTCCCGCCTGGCCAGCACAGTACGCATTAGGGCCACCCGCTGTCGCATACCTCCTGACAGTTCAGCTGGATAACTGTTCTCAAAGCCCTGCAGTCCGAACAGGGGTAATAGCTGCCTGGCCTCTGCGATGGCTTTCGCCAGGTTATCTCCCTGTATCTCCCTGGCAAGGATAACGTTTCTTAAGATGGTGCGCCAGGGCAGCAGTAGATCTTTCTGGGGCATATAGGAGATAATTTCTGCCGGCGTTTTACCTGGCTGGCCGTCCAGTACAACCTTACCAGAATCTGGTCTGACCAGGCCGCAGACAATGTTAAAAATAGTGCTTTTCCCGCAGCCGCTGGGCCCGATCAAACTGACAAACTCGCCGGCGCCAACCTGGAGGGAAACGCCGCCCAGGGTGGGCAGCGTTTCTCCATCAATAATGAAGGTTTTAATTACATTTTCCAGCATTATTTTGACAGCCACTGCTCTTTACTCCTCTGCAGTTATCTACTAAGGTAGATAATTATTGGTGAAGGCTTTTTCAACGTCAATCATCCTGGGCAGCAGCCCATTCTCGTACATCCAGGCAGCGTAGTTGGTCCAAATTTTTTCCTCCTGTTCGCCCCAGCGAGGGGCATCGTCCTGGTAGCGAGGCCCCAGGTATTCCTGACTGGCCAGAACCAGGTCTGGCATCCAACTCGGGAACGTACTTAAGCAGGATTTGGCCAGCTTCGGCAGGGTTGTTAATGGTAAACTGGTAGCCTTTGTTTGTGGCCCGCATGAATTTTTGCACCAGCTCGGGGTCGCTGGCGAGCAATTGTTCACTGGTGATGATTACCGGGGTGTAGTAATCCAGGGCCGGGTGCAGCTGGCGTAGCTCCAGGTAATTGAGTTCCAGGCCACGCTGTTCTGCTTCGATTCCGGTCCAAGCGTAATAAATCCAGGCAAAGTCAATGTCCCTTTCAATCGCGGTAAAGAAGTCGGCGGTGCCGATGTTAATAACTTTAACTTTGCTGAAATCGCCGCCATCTTTGGCCATAACGGCTTTTAGTACCGCCTCTTCTGCCGGGGAACCCCAGCCGCCATAAGTTTTACCTTCCATTTCTCGAGGACGGGTAATACCCAGAGCTTTCTTAGAGGCAAACCCGGAAGTGTTATGCTGGATTATTGCCGCCAGGGAAACAATAGGCACGTCATTGGCTCTGGCCAGGGTAACGTCTTCCTGGTAGCTTACGCCGAATTCGGCGCTACCGGCAGCCACCATCTGGCTGGTGCCGCCCTGGGTAGGCTCTATGATTTCAACATCTAAACCTTCCTCGGCATACCAGCTTTTTTCCAGGGCCACATAAAGCCCGGTGTGGTTGGTATTGGGTACCCAGTCCAGCATTATGGTAACAGGTATTAGTGTTTCGGGCTCTTTACCGGCAGGTTCATTGTTTCCCGCCGTACATCCGGCCAGCAAAGGCAGGCCGGATAAAAGGATAAGACAGGCAATTATTTTTTTCATATTTGATGGTTTTCTCCTTTCCCTTTGTAGTACCAGGGCATAAATAACCTGGCCAGGACTTCAACAGTAAAGAAGATGAACAGGCTGATAA
>JAAYGJ010000157.1 GCA_012727745.1 Clostridia bacterium
GGTATCATCCGGTGGCAAAATACAAAAAAAAATCCCGGCCTACCAGCCGGAGCGCTCTTACTAAAAAACAGATCGTTGCGCTTAATCCTTTGCTGCCTGCCGGGGGAAATCAATTCCTTTTTTCGGTAGCTTTTGCCGGCACAGTACTGCTGTTGTTTTATCCCCCTTTTTTCCGGGGTCTCTTTATTCCGGTAGAACAACGCTGGACACTGTTACTGGCCATTGTGCTATTTTTTATTACTTACCTGTGGAAACTATCTTGCCGGGAAGTAACTTTTTTGAAAGGGCCCCTGGACTATACGGCAGCAGCTTTGGTAGTAGTCTATATTCTGGCTGCGCTTAAACCAGCCAGCCAAAGCCTGGCTGTGGCTGAAGTAGCAAAAGTGTTGCTCTATTTCCTTGTCTACTGGCTGGTCGCAAGGCTGGGAGGGGAAGAACGCAATACCTATTTTATCCATGCCCTTTACCTGGCTACAGTAGGAACCGCCCTGGCGGCGCTGCTAACGGCAACAGAACTTATTTATATTAAAGATGGCTTCCTCGGCGGGCGTTTTTATTCCACTCTGCAGTATCCCAATGCCCTGGCCAGCTATGTGGGAGCCGGTCTTATCCTGGGCTTTTACCTGTGGGCTAAGGCCGGGCAAAATTATCGCTACCTGTATGGGGCAGCAAATTACCTGCTTCTAATGGTCTATCTGGGCAGCGGCTCGCGAGGGGCTTACCTTTTATTCCCGCCGTTACTAGTGCTGTTCTGTATCCTGACCCCGAAAAGTTACCGCAAAGAGGTAACCATCCATCTAATCATATGTTTAGTGGCTGCTCTGGCTGCTAATGTAGGCTTTATTCCCAATGCGGTAGCCAAATCTTACTTTGCTGCCTGGGGCTGGTTTGGCCTGGGGTTAATAGTGGCCCTGGGAGGACAGTATTTATTACTCCTTGTCAGCCGTCTCCTGGCATCTCCCCGGGCAGTAAAAGCCCTGGCTGCTTTTGTCGCTGTTGTCTTGTTGCTTGCCGGCGGGCTTTTCCTTGCCAGCCAGCCGGCTGTACAACCGACAGCAAATAGTGATCAACCCGAAGGCATCTTAAATCGTATCATACCGCCCCAAATAATGTCCCGGCTCCAGAGTATAAACCTGGCGACCAGCAGCAGCCAGCACCGCTTGTACTGGACTGAAGATGCATTAAAAATGGTTAAGGACCGACCTTTGCTTGGCTTTGGCGGTGGCGGCTGGGAAGCAGCCTACCGCCAGTATCAGAGCTATTTTTATAACTCTACTCAGGTCCATAATCATTACGCTCAGGTGGCCGTAGAAACCGGCCTCCTCGGCTTCACTGTGCTGGCAACTATTTGGCTGTTGTTTTTGTTCTGCATCGGTCGCTGCTATAGCCGTAACCAAGGCCAGGGCCGCTTGTTGCCCCTGGCTGTGGGTATAGCTGCCCTCTATTTAGGTGTACACGCGGTAATTGATTTCAACCTGGCTTTGGGGGCAATTTCTATCCTGCTCTGGGCCTGCTTTGGTATGGCCCGCAGCCTGGATACCCGCTATCCAGTAACGATGCCGGCGCTGTCTCCCAGGGTATTTAAACAAAAACAGGTAGCATATTTCACAGCAATAACCCTGGCCTGCCTGGTAATGTTTGTTTTTTGCATTTCTTATTTGCTGGGCGTATCCTGTACTTACCGCGCTGCTGCCGCATTGCAGCATAATAACCTTGAGGCCACAGCAGTCAGTCTGGCAGAAGCCAGCCGTTACGATCCCTTTACCGCTTCTTATCATTATGACCTGGCTGGTATCTATTTAAATCTTGGCGATGCCGATAATGCTCTCAAATATGCTCTTGCTGCCAGTAACAGAGAGCCTTACAATGTATCAATTCTAACCCGTCTGGCCGAAGCTTACTGGCAATGCGGCCAGATTGAACAAGCTGTAGCCACTATGGAACGCGCGCGCGATGCCAGTCCCTGGGTTGCTGGCATATGGGAAAACCTGGGGCAGACTTACACCGCTGCCGGCATTCACTATCTAAAAACGGGGCAAGAGGAAAATGCCAGGCAGATGTTTATGTTAGCAGCAGACTTAACAGCAGAAATTGAGGCCCGGCTAGTAGCTTTGGAGAAATACAAAAACTTGCATCAATCAGGCGGACTTGAACTAACTCCCTTAATATACCTGAGGCAAGCTATTGGCCAGTATTTCCTGGGGCAATATGAAAATGCTGCTGCTAATCTTAACTTAGCGGCTGCTGATCCGGCAGTAAAAGCTGAAGCCCAGCTATGGCAGGCCGTGCTCGCTTTTCAGGAGGGTAATGAGGCGCAAGCAGAGCAATTATTAGCTGAAGTGGCGGAAATAAATTCTGACCTGGCTGCGCACTATGTTGACTATAAATCTATTACTCCGCTTAATAACTAAATACTATAGAGTTTAGTGTAATTGCAGGTGGTATACTATTAATATAAAGGAGTTACGAATCTGGCAAGAGTTGCAAGCCGATTTAAAAATAGTTGAGTCTGAACTGTTGCGTCAGATAGAGACATGTGATCCGATTATAAGACAGGCAGCTTATCAACTGGCCAAAGCCGGGGGTAAGAGATTAAGGCCGGCGTTTACTATTCTGGCAGCCAAAAGCTGCGGAGCTACCTTAAAGCAGGTTTTACCCCTGGCAGTTGCCGCGGAAATGGTCCACATGACTACTCTGATACATGATGATATTATTGATGCTTCGCCGTTACGGCGTGGTCAACCTACTCTCTGGGTTCGCTGGGGCAAAGAGCTTTCCCTCCATGCCGGTGACTATTTGTTTGCCCGTTCGCTCAAGTTGATTGCTGTTTATGATAAAACTAGCATTCCTTCCATACTGGCTTCTGTGAGCGTTAAAATAGTACAGGGCGAAATTAATCAGCTGTCAGCCGCCTATAATATCAATGTAACCTTTCGAGAATATCTGGACCGGATCTGCCGTAAAACTGCTTTATTAATTGCTGCTTGCTGCCAAACAGGCGCCATAGCTGCCGGGGCCAAAGACGAATACGTCCGCTCTTTGTACCATTATGGGCGCAATCTGGGCATAGCCTTTCAGATAACCGATGACGTCCTGGATATGAATGCCTCGCAGGAGTACCTGGGAAAGCCTGTCGGTAGTGACCTGCGCCAGGGTGTCATTACGCTGCCTGCCATGTATGCCCTGAAAGTCTGTTCCTGCAAGGATAAACTGGCCAGTTTGCTAACTAAGCGCGATAAAAACGAACAGGAGATAAAAGAGATTATTGAGATCATCCAGGATTGTGGCGGCATCGATTACGCCTTGAAACTAGCAAAACGTTATTTAGAGCGGGCCAGGCAACGAGTGGAGATATTGCCTCCAAGCAAGGCCAGGGATGCTTTAATCAGCCTGACTTATTATGTTAAAAGCCGGGAGCATTAAGCAAGAATATATTTTTTTACAGCAATGTATAAGATTAACCAGGGAGGTTATACTAGGAATACACACTCACTTCTTCAAAGACCTCCTTGAGGCAGCTGGACCTTGGCATTATTAGTCCAAGGTCCAGCTGTATTTTTATTATTATATATTTTAGCGAGGCTGGCAGCTAACCGGTTAGAAGGTAAGTACCATAGTTAAATATTGAGCCAGGACTGTAAAAATACCATAGCCACCATGCCGGTAATAATAGTCAAAGCCATGCTCCGCGTTTTTATGGCTACCAGGGTAGCAGGAATAGCCGCCAGGAGATAGGGATTATTGGCAAGCATAAATCTGCCCTCAACAATAACTAGAGAGGGTGCCAGCAGGGCTGCCAAGACAGCAGCAGGGATATAACTTAGCCAGCGCAAGAAAACATCGGGCAAGCGGGTGCGACTTAAGACTACCAGGGGCAGCATCCGCGGAAAATAGGTCACCAGGGCAGCGCCGATAATAATTGTTAGGATTTGCTTATCCAAGGTTCTAAAATCACTCCTAGGGTAGCTGCCAGGATAGTAGCTACGATTATATTCCAGTTGCCGGGCCAGATAACTGCAATGGCTACAGAGAAAACAGCTGCCATCAAGGCGACCAGCAGAGTTTTTTTGTTTTTCAACTGCATCACCAGCAAAATAATAAACATGGCAGGCAAAGCAAAATTAAAGCCATAACGGGAAGGATCGCCGATAAGATCGCCGGTCAGACCGCCCAGAAAAGAAGCCGTTATCCAGGCAGCATGAGCAGTCAGGTTGAGGCCAAAATGGTAAGGCAAATGCGCTTCGTGATTGCTGTAATGGTTAATAGCCACAGCAAATGTTTCGTCAGTAATCTGTGCTGCTACCATGGACAAAAAGACAGGATTGAAACGCCGTAAATGGGGAACAAAAGACGCACTAAAGAGCAGGTGACGCAAATTAACCAGAAAAACAGTCATAATAATGGCTGCAGCGGTGACACCACTACCCAGAAGGCTGACGGCTATAAAC
This sequence comes from Clostridia bacterium, assembly GCA_012727745.1. Classification (GTDB taxonomy): domain Bacteria; phylum Bacillota; class DSM-521; order Neomoorellales; family Neomoorellaceae; genus JAAYGJ01. Next base: position 4,449 of record JAAYGJ010000157.1, read on the forward strand.
TGACCCGAACCGGCATAAACAAGCACTGACATTAATACTGTTTCGGCCAGGCTTAAGCCCGCTTCCCTGGCCAGGACGCCGTAAGCAAAGCCAAGGGGTAAATAGCCGATGACAATAGGTAGAGCAGCCTGCATGCCTTGAATAAAGAGCGTTATAGTTGAAGGTGATAGGGTTGATGGCATAGTTTTTTCGTGCGGTAGCATGACTAGTCTCCTTTTTCATCGATTTTATACCACAACCCCTGCAGGCGCAACCTTTTTATAAAACTAAAGGGCGGTAGAAATAGCTGCTATGTTATCGTTTCCAGGCAGGAACTTGTCATAACAGGTCGAAATTTTTAACAGGGAGGTGCTCGATTTGGCAGACGAACCAGTATTTGCCCTGGATGTAGGGACCCGCAAAGTTGCCGGATTGTTACTCGTTCCGACCAGCAAGGGATACCACATCCAGGCAGCCGCAATAGTCGAACACCAGCAACGGGCAATGCTCGACGGGCAGATACATGATATTTCCGAAGTAGCTCAGGCTATCCAAACTGTCAAGGCAAAGCTGGAGAAAAAAACTAACAAGCCCCTGCAAAATGTAGCTGTGGCTGCGGCCGGACGTGCTTTAAAAACTTTAAATGCTACAGCCGTCGAGCAACTGGCATCTTTAAGAGAGATAACTGCCCAAGATGTCCTTACCCTGGAAACAGCTGCTGTCCAGGAGGCAGAAGAGCAGTTGATCGCTGCCGAAAACCGGAAGCAAGCTTACCATTGCGTCGGCTATAGCGTCGTTTGGTATCAACTTGATGGCACTCCTATTGCCAACCTGGTAGGACAAACCGGGGAGACAATTGCAGCAGAAATTATAGCTACTTTTTTACCGCGGACAGTTGTTGATTCCCTGGTAACAGCGCTGCAGCGCGCTGGTCTGGCAATGGATTCTCTTACTTTAGAGCCGATAGCTGCCAGTGCGGTAGTTATTCCGGCAGCCATGCGCGGTTTAAACCTGGTCCTGGTTGACATTGGTGCCGGAACTTCGGATATTGCTCTTACCGGGGAAGGCACTATTACGGGTTATGCTATGGTGCCTACAGCGGGAGATGAAATCTCGGAAGCCATTTCACAGGCCTTACTGGTAGATTTCGATACAGCTGAAATTGTTAAGCGTCAGCTGGGCACCTGTAACCAGGTCACTTTTGTTAATGTAATGGGACAAGAATGTACCATGTCAGCAGCAGCGATAATTGAACAAATTAAACCGGCAGTGTTGGAACTGGCCAGGCAAATTGCCAACCAGATATTACTAGTAAATAAAAGTGCGCCTCAAGCTGTTTTGTTAATCGGCGGAGGTAGCCTTACTCCGGGTATAGCAGAAGCGCTGGCGAACCAGCTGGAAATATCGCCGGAAAGAGTTGCCGTTCGCGGACGGGAAGCTTTAAAAGGTATCAGCGGAGCTAGAAACTTAAAGGGGCCCCAGGCTATCACTCCTATAGGCATTGCCGTTACTGCCTTACAAAAGGAAGGCCTGGCACAAGCTAGGATAACTGTTAACGGCCGTCTGCTACACTTGCTGGCCTCACGCAATATGAATGTCAGCCAGGCTTTGCTGTCTGCAGGTATTCCGGCTCGCCAGCTTTACGGTCGGCCCGGTAAAGGAATGGGAGTAGAAGTTAATGGTCGCCTTGTATTTCTAAAGGGACAGCCAGGAGAAATGGGCAAAATTGAAGTAAATGGCCGTGCTGCCACCCTGGATACCCTGTTAAAACCGGGGGATGAGGTCAAGGTTATACCAGGTAAGGTGGGGGCAGACGCTCGCGGTGTAGTCAGGGATGTGGTGCCGGAATTAGCTCCCAAAACTATTACTATTAACGGTCGCCAGGTTACCCTGCAGCCCCAGATAATTATGAATGGTAATCTTGCCAGTTATGAAACACCGCTGCAAGATCAGGCGAGAATTGTTTATGAACCCCTGGATACCATAGCTCAAGTACTGGAAAATTTGGGCCAGGCCTGTACAGGCCAGTTAATTTTAAACGGCCAGCCGGTTAAACCTGAAACTCCGGTTAAAGACGGTGATATATTACAGACCGGTGTGGATATAAAAGATAACAGCGTTACCATCAATTTGAACGGTAAGCCTCTGACCCTAAAAGTTCAGGCAGGCACCGTATTATTTGCCGACATTTTTAATTATCTGGATTTCCCGACTGTGCCGCCGCCGGGCAAGAATAAGCTGGTAATGAAAGTAAACAACCATCAGGCAGAATATACTACTCCTCTGGCTGCTGGTGATACAGTTATTCTGCGCTGGGATGCTTGACAGCTACCGGGCAGCCTGCTATAATGAAACTTGCTCAGAGAAGGAGCATAAAATATGCGGCAGTGGCGGAATTGGCAGACGCGCTAGATTCAGGTTCTAGTCCTGATCTACAGGGTGGGGGTTCAAATCCCTTCTGCCGCACCAGATAAAAGGCCTACGGGCCTTTTTTATTTTTGCTAGCATTACCTAAAAGTTGTATAGACACTGCCATTTTTCAAGTAGTGGCAAAGTGAAAAATGAGATTTTACCCGTCACTTGTTATTCCTCAGCAAAAAAGCCGATAGAACTAACGTGGTGACCCAGTACTTTTATTTCATCCTCCCCCTTACGCTTATACAGCGTCAGCTGCTCTACTGCAGGGTACTTGCTGTATTCCGTCTTATAATCCAGGATATAATAAGTGCCGCTCATCATAAAATTTGTGACAGTACATTTTTGAAACTCATTTGCTTTGAGGTCCCCCAGCTTTTTATTACAGGCATTAAGCATTTGCAAGTATTCTTCCGGGCTGGATTTTTTTAAAAAATCCTCCGAACAAAGAGATAATACCCCGTTAAAGTCTTTATTCATAACTGTTTCATAAAAAGTTGCAGCAAATTCTTTTGCCTCGTTCTGAGCCCCTCTGTTGCAGCCTGGCAATAATAGTAGCATAGTAATCAAGACTACAGCCAGCGTAGATTTTCTCAGTAATAGAGCATAGCTACTATTAATTGTTATCGCCACCCTTTCGTAGTAATTCCTTGAGCATATCTTTAGTTATATTTCCCTATAATGTAATTAAAATACAGTTAAAGCCTTTGCTTTTTTCAGCAGCCGGGGGCATTTACAAAAACCAGGGAATAATAGAAATAATAGAAGACAAATCACTGAAGGTGTGTCGTTAAAACTTGAGTATTACAGGACCGAGAGTGAAGTTGAACCGCCCCAGTTTATCTGAACGCTATCTAGAGGCAATAGCCAATACATTAATCAGGCAGCAACGCCCGCTTATCTTGCTAACCGGCGCCGGTTTTTCAAATGAGGTTATGCCCACGACTAGCGAACTTGAACCTTTACTAAGCCGGCTGCTGGCTGATGCCGGGATTACACTTAACAAAAAAGAAACCAAGAACAGCAAGGCTGTCTGGCAGCTGATAAAAAAGCGTGAGAGTCTGTTTAAACAAATTTTTGCAGCCTGGTGTGCCCGTATAAATGTTGCACCGCAACATCGGATAGTTGCTCAAATGTTTTATCACGGTCAGATAACGCATTTAATATCTTTTAACTGGGATAACCTGATTGAAAAAGCTTATTTTGCTATCTACAAGCAACAAATCCCCAAGGTCAACAGGGAAGGAATTATCCCTAAAGGACCATGTTTATGGAAATTGCACGGTGATGTTGAGGACCTGGCTGGCAAATGGGTATTTCCCTACGAAGAGGGCCAGATATTTAAATCTTTACTGATCTCTTTAGAACGCAGTCTGGCTGAATATTGTCCCCGCTTTGCCCTGATAGTAGGATATAGCGAATCAGAAGCAATTGTCCGGAATAAATTAATAAGATGGCTGGAAGAGAATATTGAAACGGTTCTCCGTATTCATCCGAGTCTGGATGAGGTTCGACAAAAAGGACTGGCTTTAAGTGCTGACGATTTCTTTGAAAGGCTAAACAATCATTTACAGTATAAAACGTGAATCCGTCTAACAATACAACTATAGTGCTTTACTTTTACAGTATTGAACGGGGCAGCATGGGGTTACCCGCCTGGATGTCTATCATGCCGCTGTTAGTTGCACAAAATAACGTTTGTTAAACCCTTAAGAAAAATATGGAGGAAAAAGCGCATGGCCTGGCTTTTACTGGTAACAATTATTATTGTTGCCGGTTCGGCTTTTATGGTGAAGCGTTTAGCACTAAAATCAACTCTAGATTGTTGGCTGACCCTGGGCTTATTCTCGCTGGCCGGTCAGATCTTAATCCTGCTGGTGGCCGGAGTTTGTTTAAAGCAGCTTAATCGCCCAACAGTGCTCTTCCTTGCTGTTGCCTGGGCAGGGGTTGGATTGCTGCTATCTGCAGATGCCCTCAGCGGGATAAAAACTACCCGGCCTAATTTTTACCAGCAGTTGCTGAGAGGGCTGTCCATACTCAGTTCAGCCTGCAAGCATAATCCCCCTTTAAAAGTAGTAGGATTAATACTGCTTTTGAGCTTTATAGCAGTGGGGCTGGGTGTAGTATACCTTCCTCCATATGCCTGGGATGAAATCTGGTATCACCTGCCCCCTATGGCTAACTGGTATCAACAGGGTGCAATTGCTCAACTACCAGAAGCTTTACAATGGCAGGATTATAACCCTTTGCAGGTAGATGCTAACCAGCTGGCCCTGGATTGCAGTGTCGCCTTCAATTGGGCCAACGTATACCCACTTAACGCAGAACTTAATGCTTTATTAACTATGGTTATGCTTGACAACGATATGCTGGCTGACGCCGCCCAGTTGCCCTATGTACTGCTAGGGGCTCTGGCCACCCTGGGTTTATGCCGCTTAGCTGGAGCCAGACTGACTACGGCTTTGCTGGCGGCAATGCTATTTTTGTTAACCCCTGCGGTACTGGCCCATTTAAGAGTAGCCTATGCTGACGCTTCCTTTGCAGCCATGGTCGCTACCACGCTGTATTTCTTTCTGAAATGGCAAATAAAACTGGAGGCGCAATATGCTTTATTGTTCGGCCTGGCAACCGGTCTAATGATGGGCATTATATCCACCGGGCTTGCCTTTGCCGGAGTTTTTTGTCTGGCCAGCCTTGTTTATGGCCTCTGGCAGTGCCAGCGCCAAAAAATAAAATGCCCCCAATTGTGCCGACAGGCAGGCTTGTTTCTTCTGGTTATGATAGCTACAGGCTCTTTTTGGTATCTGCGCACTTGGTGGCTCTACGGCAATCCTATCTACCCGGTAACAGTTGCCTTGCCTGGCTGGTCTCTACCTGGTCTGGGCAGTGTTGATCAGCTTTTTATGAACCACAATACTCCTGACAACTATCGCGGACGCTCACTTTTGCTCAACGTTCTGATTTCGTGGCTGGAACTGGGGGAGGAAACTTATAACTATTATTCCCGTACCCGCGGTTTTGGCCCCTTTTGGGCAGCGCTGGCTCTGCCGGCCCTGATACCTTTTACCTATAATGCTTTGAAGCAGGGACAGACGCCGGTAATCTGGATGATGGGGATCACGCTGCTGCTGTTACTCGTCCAACCGGCGGTGTGGTGGCCACGCTATGCCCTGTATGTGGTGCCGGTAGGGCTGGCTGCCTGGGCCTGGCTTTATGAACGATTGCAGGCTAAAGTTAGGCTGGCAGTTACCTTGTTGATGATATTTAATATAGTTGTTTCTAGCGGGCTGGTCCTGGCAGAAACACTGGACAAATTACCCCTGGCCATGAAAAAAGCAAGTTCTTGCCGTACTTTTGGCCAGTTATATTATCAGGACTACGCCTGGGTGGACAGTATACCACCAAGTAACATCGGCTATACTCCTATGGCCTGGATTTACCCTCTCTATGGCGGTTTACAGCACCGGGTGCAGTTAATAGACGGGAGTACAGCAGAGTCCTGGCGCAAAGCTATCCGTCAGCAAAAAGTAGACTATGTCGTTATCAAACCTGACTACAGTCATTATGAACTCTGGGCGCAGGATTCTGCCGATTTGTTGCAAATCTACCAAAAAGGAGAGCTAATAAATGTCTACAAGGTCAAACACTAATTCGGGACCGAAAATATTATCACTTTCAGGCTCGCTTTGTTATCTGACAGCAGCTGTGATAATCAACCTGCTTTATTACTTGAACCCGGGCTTGTGGGCTTTGTTGGATAATACTCTAAAGTGGTTGGCCTGGGTAAAGACGCTATAAATCTTTCTACTTAAGTGTGTCATCCTATTAGTTTGGCGGAATATGTAAGTTGCAAGACCGTGCAGTAATCATCGCTCCAGCCAATCAAGAAATAAGCTGCATAAATCAATTCTATACAAGAAATGATATAGGCTAGAGCACTATGAACAGGAGGGATAGGATGGCTCTGCTGCAGGATATTATGACTCGTAATGTTGTTACCGTTAGCCCCAAGCAGACAGTCCAGGAAGCTGCTGATTTAATGAGCCAGTATAACGTTGGTTTTATACCGGTAGTTGAAAACGGCAGGAATGTCGGCATAATCACAGCCCGCGATATCACCTTGCGGCTGACAGCTAAAGGCCAAGACGCCAGTGCGGCTACAGTTGAGTCGATAATGACCAGAGATATAGTGACCGCCAGCCCGCACATGGATGTGCACGAGGCGGCACGTTTAATGGCAGAGAAACAGATACGCCGGCTACCAGTAGTAGATCAAAACAACCAGCTGTGCGGCGTCGTCGCTCTGGGAGACCTGGCCGTAAGAGATATTTATCAAGATGAAGCCGGTGAAGCACTTTCCGCTATTTCTGAACCTGCAGGGCCGCAGATGTAGTTATTAGGGATAGAAAAAAACAAATTCCCCCGGGAAATCAAACAATCCGGGGGTTTTTATTGGTTAACCGTATTGTTCATGTCAGGCTACGAGCATTATTTGAATAATGCTTTAAACGTATACTTTATTTGCAACAAAAGCAAAAGAAAGCAATAATTAATATTAAAATCAGGCATATCCAGATATGGTCATCTTTACTACTCGATTTAATTTGCGCTACATTTGTCTTGCTTCCCAAAAGTTCGTCACCCATTAGCTGACACCTCCAACATTGTTATCCAGTGTAGTATATTCATAAATATTATTAAATGTTACTGCTGTAACAAAAGATATGATTCCAGTGATATAATTTAAATGAACTAATCACCAAAACTAAAAGATAACGGCAACAGAGGGAATAATTTGTATAAAGTTATAGTCTTACGGAGGGAGGTAGAGGCATGACTGCTAAAATTGCCCGGGCAGCAGTAATTGCCGCCATTTATGCCGTCTTGACTATTGTCCTTAGACCTTTCAGTTTTGGCTATATTCAGGTACGCGTAGCTGAAGCTTTGGCCCTATTACCAATCCTGTATCCGGAAGCAATTGCCGGGTTATTTATAGGCTGCCTGGTAAGTAATATCTACGGCGGCCTGGGCCCTATCGATATTTTTTTAGGCAGCCTGACCACCCTGGTGGCAGCCTGGCTTACCTACAGGTGGCGCAATAGCTGGTTTGCTTACCTGCCCCCAATTATCTTGAATGGATTGATTGTAGGTACTTATCTTGCTTTTTTATTAAATGTACCCGTATACCTGGCTGTAGTCACTGTGGCTCTAGGTGAAGCTATCGCAGTGCTTGTTTTTGGCATTCCGATAATAAAAAGACTCCGCAGAGTAAAATAAGGCTGCTTATTATACTTATACTGAGCCTTTTGCAAAATAGCCAAATCTTATTGGCAAGTGAAGGAATAAACCTTTCCTTGCCTTGTAGGGGCTATATATGCAAAAGGTTCAATTTTATAATACATCTATTTAAGTATTGACTTAAATAGATGTAAACACTATAATTCTAATTAAGTATATGCTTAATTAAAAAGGGGGCTATATTATGGAAACCACCACAACGGTAACGGTATTGAAGGCAATTGCTGATGACACAAGGTTGAGAATAGTGAAGTTGCTCTTGCAACACAATTATTGCGTAGGTGCTTTAGCCCGCCGACTTGAATTAACTGAAGCTGCCATTTCTCAGCACTTAAAGGTATTGCGTGAAGCAGGTTTGCTCGTAGGAGAAAAACGTGGATATTTCATGCATTACGACGTAGACCGGGAACAACTGCGGGCTCTTGCTTCAAAATTGGAGGAGTTGGCGTCAATTCAAAGAGAAGCATGCAAACCAGAGGATGAAGATTGCCTGCAGGAGATGCGGGCTAAATGTCATGTGCATAAATCTAAAAAAGAGTGTTCCGAGGAAGTTCGCTTTGCTTGTCATGGCCCCAAAACGGAGGGGAAGAAGAATACAAATCATGGGCATTGTAAGTGTCACGAATCTTAAAAAAGTAATGGTGATTTTACTGCTGTAGACGGTATCTCCTTTGACATTCAACATGGTGAAATCTTTGGATTCTTAGGGCCAAATGGGGCAGGTAAAACCTCTACTATAAATATGCTTACCGGATTATCCAGACCTTCTGCCGGGGAGATATGGATTAATGGTATTGATGGTATAAATAACATAAAAAAGGCACAAAGCATCATAGGCGTTGTGCCAGACGAAAGCAATTTATATGATGACATGGATGGCTTTGATAACCTTTGTTTTTGTGCTTCACTTTATGGTATGAGGAAAGAGGAGCGCGAAAAGCGAGCCCATGAATTGCTCGAGCAATTCAGCTTGAAGAATGTTGGAAAACGTCCGTTTAAGGCATATTCGAAAGGAATGAAACGCAAGCTCACTATTGCCGCAGGTATTATTCATAATCCCAAAATACTTTTTTTAGATGAACCTACCACTGGTATTGACGTAGAAAATGCCAGACAAATTCGCAGTTTGATTTTAGACATGAAGCATCGGGGTACGACTGTATTTCTAACAACACACTACATAGAAGAAGCAGAACGGATTTGTGATCGAATTGCTTTTATTGTCAATGGAAAAATCGTAAAAACAGGAACTGTCGCTGAATTGATGGAAAACGCTGGGCATGAGCACATTATCAAACTGACATTAAATGAGAGTGCCAATGGAATTAAAAATGAGTTGCAACGTAATTTTCCCAATCTGCGGATTGAAGTTAAAGGTGAAAATGCTTGCTATATAGTATCACCAGTTAAAGTTGCCCTTTCACCAATTTTGCAATACCTTGACGAAAGGGGAATATCGGTTTTTGAAGCTAAAGAAATACGCCCGACCTTGGAAGATGTATTTGTCAAAGTAACCGGCATAGAAGTCGATAAGCTGCAGAAAGAGAAAGAGGGCGGAAAGAAATGAATGCATGGATTGCATTTTGGAATATATTAAGAAAAGATATCAAAAACTATTATCTTAAGCCGCCTAATATAAGTTGGGGCATCATATTACCGCTTTCATGGACACTGATGATGTTTGTACGTACACCTTCGCCTCAAGCTATGGATATTAGATCGCTGTTACCAGGTTTAATGGCTATGAGCATTCTATTCGGGACAACATCTATGCTGGCAGTGACAATAACCTTTGAGAGAAGAGGGCGTTCTTTTGACCGCTTGTTACTAGCACCAATTAGTATGACTACCCTCGTGTTTGCAAAAATTTCCGGTGCCATCCTATTTGGAGCGATTATTGCTTTTTCACCAATCTTATTTGCTGCGTTCATAATCGACTTATCAGGAATCAACTGGGGAGTGGCAATTGCCAGTATACTGTTAATGGCAGTAACTTCAACCCTTCTTGGCCTTGCCATAGCAGTTTCCGCCAAGGAAGTTTTCGAAGCGCAAACTTATTCGAACTTTTTCCGTTTTCCGATGCTTTTTCTATCGGGGCTCTTCCTGCCAATTGAGAGATTACCGATATTTTTACAACCCATTTCATATTGTCTGCCACTGACATATGGAGCAGATATGCTTAATAGGGCAATAACTCAAACTGGCTTTATGAATGTCTGGCTTGATTCTTTGATATTAATTGCTTTTTCAGTATTATTATTTTACTACTGCCAATGGAATATAAACAGGAAGCGGATATTTTAATTTCGTCTCTATTGAATGTTGCCCCCCTATACTTTATTCTGTTATTTTAGTAGCTAAAGCCCGTAGGATTTAACAGGTATGGATTTGCTGATTATAAAATAAGTATAGCCATAGAAGCTGCCTCGACCTGAAGCGCGTTGACCAGCTGTACCTATAGCGGAAGGTGGAAGACCAATGACAGCCAAAGCAAGCCTGGTCTGGAGCGTATTGCTTGCTCTAACGGGCATATTCATTCTGGCATATATTTATTTCACTCTCTTCCCGGGTAAAGTCCCGGAGGCAGCCTGGCAGTATTTTAACCCTGCCGAAGTAGCACGAGCCCGTCAATACCAGCAGATTATGCGCCTGGTAAGCATTATAGCCTTGCTGGCCAACATTGTATTTCTGGTATGGTTGGTATATAGTACCCGAGCCAGCGGCTGGGCTGAAACTATTTTACGTTTAACCGGCGGAAGCTATTTTCCGGCTTTAATAATCTATTTTGCGATTATCTGGTTATGTTTGAAACTAATCGGGTTACCATTTAGTTTTTACAGCAGCTTTATCGTCCAGCACCAATGGGGTTTTTCCACCCAGAGCCTGGCTTCCTGGTGGTCCGATTATCTCAAAAGTTCAACCATTGACCTTGTGTTAAGCGGGAGTGGCGTTATGCTTCTCTTTTGGGCTACCGGACGCTGGCCGCAAGTCTGGTGGGCCGTAGCCGGCCTCTTCCTATCCGGCTGGTTGCTGGTATCGACCTTTCTGTGGCCCTTGCTCGTAGCTCCCCTGTTTAATACTTTTCAACCGATAAATGAAGGTCCGGTCAAATCTATGGTAACCCGCCTGGCTGACAGGGCCGGTATAAATGTGAAAGAAGTGCTGGTTATGGATGCCAGCCGCCGTACTACCAAAATCAATGCTTATTTTAGCGGCCTGGGTACCAGCAAACGGATTGTCATCTACGATAACTTGTTGAATAACTATCCTCTTGATGAAGTAGAAGCAGTGCTTGCTCATGAAATGGCCCACTGGAAACAGGGACACATTATTAAAGGTATATTATGGGGCATTGTTGCTAATTTTTGTCTCCTGTCTTTGTTATATCTGGTATTAAAACTAACTTTTACTTACGAATTGTCACTGCCGGGGCCCTATCTGCCCCAATTGCTGGTAGCCATGCTGCTTTTTTGGCAGCTGGCATCTTTCCTGGGGCAACCATTGCAGAATAATATCTCCCGGCGCTATGAAGTCGAAGCTGACCGCCTTGCCCTTGAGTATACCGCTAACTCAGAAGCTATGGTACGACTGCAGGTAAACCTGGCCCGGCATAACCTCAGCGATATTACGCCGCCGGCATTTATCGAGTGGTTGACTTATTCTCATCCTCCTGCTTTGAAAC
>JAAYGJ010000013.1 GCA_012727745.1 Clostridia bacterium
GAAATACTGGTATCATACAGACAGCCTGTCGAAACATGTTGAAATGGGGAGGGGAGTGGTTTGATGAAGTCAACAGGTATTGTCCGCAAAGTGGACGAGCTCGGCCGGGTTGTTATTCCCATTGAGCTACGGCGTACGCTAGGTATCGAAGAAAAAGATGCCCTGGAAATTTATGTTGATCATGAAAAAATAATCCTCAAAAAATATGAGCCTGCCTGCGTATTTTGTGGGAATGCTAATGATATAATAAATTTCCACGGCAAAAATGTTTGCCGAGAGTGCATGGTAGCCATGGGGCAGCAAACCAAAGCAGTCTAATTATTTTCGAAGAAGGACGCGCACAGGCGTCTTTCTTATTTTATACCTGTTTGCATTTGCAGGCCAGCTTGCCCCTCCGCATTCTAAACTTATCCTTACAGAACTCAAGAAGTGTCTTCCTTTTGCGGCTGACCCGGCAACTCCGGTGATGCTTTAGACAAGCAGGCCCGGTAAACTTCTCGCCGGGAACGCCCATAAGCGCGGGCTACCCGGGCCATCGCCTCCTTGCGCCCGATCCCCTTCGCCTCCAAAGCGGCTACTTCTGCTGCCGCTCGTTCAGGGTCAAACGACGGCAACGGCGGTGCTGCCGCCCCGGCAACTACAAGGGTAATTTCACCCCGGGGAGGCTCGGCGTGAAAATGGTCCACTGCTGCCGCCAGGGTCCCCCGCCAGAAGCTCTCAAACTTTTTCGTCAGTTCCCGTCCCACCACAACCTGCCGTTCTCCCATAATTGCCACCATATCCTGAAGGGTTGCAAGCAATCTGTGCGGCGCCTCATAAAACACCAATGTGCGTTCCTCTCCCGCTAGTTTCTGCAATTTTTGCCGGCGCGCTCCGGGGGAACGGGGTAAAAAACCTTCAAAAGCAAAGCGCCCGGTGGGCAGACCCGAAGCTACCAGCGCCGTCAGGGCAGCATTGGCGCCAGGTATAGGAATCACTTTAATGCCGGCAACGATAGCCTGTTGCACCAGTTCTTCCCCAGGATCGCTAATGCCAGGCAAGCCTGCATCGGATACCAGGGCAATTTCTTTGCCCTCCTGCAGTAAACTCAGCAGATAGGGTGTTTTGCTGGCCCGGTTATGGTGGTGGTAGCTGGTCAATGGCGTATGCAGGCCATAATGGGCCAACAGTTCCCTGGTACGCCGGGTGTCTTCTGCCGCAATATAGTCAACTTCTTTTAAAACTTTCAACGCTCGCAGGGTTATATCCTCCAGATTGCCAATGGGCGTAGCTACCAGGTACAGGTTAGCCATAAGGGAATGCCCCTTTCTTTTCCAAAAAGCCTTCGCAGAAAAGACAGCCTTGACCGTCTCTTACCCGGGCAAAATGGAGCGGGCAAACATGAAAACCCTCCTGATAAAGGCGTAACAACTGCTGGCGACCATTTTCCCCCTCCAGAGGTGAGTACATAAAGGCCCGCAGGCGCTGGTTTTCTTCTTCCAAGGTCCGGGCCTGGTTGCGCAGACGCCGTACTTCCTTCAAAACCTCATTCAAGCGTCCTTCCAGTTCCCCCAGAGCAATTGACAAAGTTCCCGGGTTCTTAGCCTGTACATTACTGTTCATCTGTCTCTCTCCTGATAGCTGACAGGGGAAATTCTATACTCCCCTGCTCGGATATTTCTACCTGTACCGTTTCTTTAATAATATTATGCCCGGTCACGCGACCAGAGCCAACCGGTGTCTGTACCATCTCGCCGCACGGGGGAAAATGGCGCTTAGCTTCCTCATAACATTCATTCTCATAGCGTAGGCAGCACATCAGCCGGCCGCAGAGACCGGAAATCTTAGCCGGATTAAGCGAAAGGTTTTGTTCTTTGGCCATACGAATAGAGACCGGATCAAATTCGTCCTTAAAAGCTGCACAACAGATTACCTGGCCGCAACAGCCCAGTCCCCCCAGCATTTTGGCCTCATCGCGCACTCCGATCTGGCGCAATTCAATCCGCGTACGGAATATAGCCGCCAGGTCTTTTACTAATTCCCGGAAATCAACCCGGCCCTCAGCTGAAAAATAGAATATAACTTTACTGACATCAAAGGTAAACTCCACATCTATAAGTTTCATCGGCAGGCCATGCTCGGTGATTTTTTCCTGGCAGATACGGAAAGCCTCTTTCTCGCGACAGCGATTGCTGGCAACCTGAGCCGTATCGGCGTCAGTTGCCCGGCGTAATACGGGGCGCAGGGGCTGCACTATTTCTGCTTCCTCTACCTGCCGCGGTCCAATAACCACTTCGCCATATTCCAGGCCCCGGGCCGTTTCTACGATAACATGATCGCCTTTTTTAAGCTCCAGTTCCCCCGGAGCAAAATAATATATTTTCCCTGCCCGCTTAAATCTAACTCCAACTACGGTAATCACTTCAACTCACCACCCTGCGATAACTGGTAATGCAAGCCAAATAACAATGCCTCCAAAGCCAGGCGACGGTTAGCGTTACGTTCCAGAGCCGCCCGGGTACTCTCTATAAGCTGAAAACAGCGCCACAGCTGCAGCGGTGCCAGTCCCGGGGCCTTTACCAGCTGCTCGGGTTGCAGTACGAGCGCCGTCTCACCGGTCAGTTTCCAGACCAGCTGGTCACGGCAGGCCCGGGCTATAGATTTTAGAACAGCCGATAGGTCGCCCTCCTTTTCCATTTGCGGCAATATTTCCTGTAACATTACTTTTAAATCCGCTGCTAAAAACTTCCGCCAGTAATCTACTTCAGCAGGCAAATCAGACTCCGGGACAGATAGCACCAGCTCCTGGCAGCGGGAACGGATAGTAGGCAGCAAAAGGTCCCCTTGAACCGCCAGTAAAACAAGATAAGTGTTCGCCGGAGGCTCTTCCAGGATCTTTAGCAGGCAGTTGGCAGCAGCTTCAGTCATGGTGTCTGCCCCTGCCAGAACGGCTATCTGACCTGCCCCCTGGAAAGAACGGCGGGCCAGCATCCTTTGCAGCTCCCGGATTTGGTCGATTTTGAAGCTCGCACCCCGGGGCTCCAGATAATGAAAGTCCGGGTGATTATTAGCGGCAAGCTGCAGACAGTGGCGACAGCTGCCGCAGGGTTCACCCTCACCGGGCTCCTGACAGAGCAGCGCTGCAGCCAGGAATTTTGCCAGGGCAACCCTGTCTTCCTCATTACCGCCGGTAAAGAGGTAAGCATGCACCATTCTCCCGCTTTGCAATGCCAGACGTAATTGTTCCGCTGCTGTCATAGCTATTACCCACTCCACCAGTAACTATCAGAAGCTATAATTACATTCTAACCCTTTATTAACCATGTTAAAGTATCCACTGTTTTTTTTATTTGCGCCCACACCGCCTGGGGCGGCCTGCTGGCATCGATAAGGTAAACCCGTTCCGGTTCCTGGGAGGCAAGTTCCCGATAACCCTGGCGCACCCGCCGGTAAAAATCCAGGTCTTCCTGCTCCAGGCGGTCAGCAGCAGTGTGGCTCCGGCGCCGTTTCAGGCCCACTTCTACTGCGACGTCCAGCACCAGGGTAAGGTCCGGCCTCAAGCCCCCGGTTGCCAGGTCATTGACCTGCCGCACCAGCTCTGCCCCCAACCCCCGACCATAACCCTGATAGGCAATGCTGGAATCTACATAGCGGTCACAAAGCACTAATTTGCCAGCTTGCAGGGCCGGCTGGATACGTTCAGCCACATGCTGGGCCCTGGCAGCAGCATAAAGAAATACTTCCGCCCGTGCCTCTACGGGGCCATAACGGGGTTCCAGCAACAGGCAACGGATAGCCTCAGCAAGCACTGTTCCTCCCGGTTCGCGGGTAGTTTCAACTGTAAATCCCCGCTCGCGTAAATATTGCTGCAACAGCTCGATTTGAGTGGTCTTGCCACAACCATCTATTCCTTCCAAGGTAATGAATTTGCCTATTGCCACTGCTTTTCACCTGCATCTTCTTTGATTCCTTTGAACAAAAGAAACAATTTGTCCCAACTGGGCATTTGGGATAATTATATAGTTTAAACTTCTGCCACCAGTACCTTGCCGGTCGGGCCTCGCAATTCAACAAGCTCTGTAATTACCTCAGCAGTCAACACTTCTCCCGGGACTACCAGGGCCAGGCCAGGAGGACAGGGCGCAACCAGTTCAGCAGCAATATTTCCCTCTGCTCGAGCAAGGGATAATTCCCGTCGCGGCAGTAGCCAGGCTTCCCGGGGAGTTAAAGCCACCCGGGGCTGCCGTTGCAAAAGCGGCTTAGAGCACAGTCGATATTCCCGGCCGGTCGGCCGGCGTACAGTCAGCAGGGCCTCAAGTAACGCCTGACTCTTGGCCCGATCATCACCGGGAGTAACAAGTAACAGAATATAACCCGGCGCAGCCAGCTCGACCTCCTGGCCGGCCTGGCGCAAAACAGCGGCCAGTTCTATCCCGCTGATACCAAAAGGAGCAGACGGCAGCAGCAAGCGGGTGACATCCAAGCCGGCCGCCGCCGGGCCCACCACCTGGTCGGCTGCCAGACAGGGGATACCGGCTGCGGCAAGCTGCCGCCTTAAAGACACGGCAACAGCTACTGCTCGTCCCCAGTCCTGCCGGCCCTGTACTTCAGCAATGAGCCGGGCTGTATCCAGAGAAGCCATTAACAGGTATGAAGGGCTGGTAGTCTGCAATAGGTTTAAAGCCTCTGCCACCGCCTCCCCCGTCCTGTCTTCCCGCAGATGCAACATGGCTGCCTGGGTTAAGGCCCCCATAGTTTTATGGGTACTCTGGACAACATAATCTGCCCCCAGTTCCAGGGGGGAAGGCGGCAAAGTATCCGTCAGGCCAAAATGGGCCCCGTGTGCCGCATCAGCTAGCACCGCCAGTCCCCGGGCCTGAGCCAGTCTAATTAACTCCCGGCTGTGGGGTACAACTCCTTCATAAGTTGGGTGTACCAGCAACAACAGCCTGGCCCCAGGATGTTCCGCCAAAGCCTTGGCAAGCGCTGCCGGGGTAACCCCTAAAGGCAAACCGGGTTCGTCCAACCACTCCGTTTCCAGGTAAACCGGCCGGGCACCGCTTAAGATTAAGCCGTTAAAAACCGCCCGGTGGGCGTAACGGGGCAACAATACCTCGTCGCCGCTGCGACAGGTAGCCAGAATAACAGCTATCAGGCCGATGCTGGCCCCATTTGTTAAAAAAAAGCTGCGGGCAGCACCATAAAAAGCAGCCGCCTTTTCCTGGGCAGCCTTAATGACCCCGGTAGGGCAGGCCAGATTATCCAGGCCCGGTAGCTCGGTCAAATCCAGAGCCAGGGTCTCAGCTCCCAGGGCCTGTCTCCAGGGCAGCCAGGCATAGGCCCCGTCCTTGTGTCCCGGTGTATGCCAGGAGTTATATTTCTGATGCCGGTAATTTAAAAGCGCCTCCCAAAGGGGCGCCTGCGCCTTGGTCTTCACACCGTTATTGTAACATACTATTAGCACCTAAAAAACTTTTTTATAACTCCTTACCTGCCCCGCCGTTGCACCCCGGCGTGATCAACATAGTAGTCATCCTTATATATCAGTTCCCCTACCGGTACTGCCTGGTAGCCTTCTTTTTTGAGGTAATCTAGCAGCTGCCCCAAAACGTCTGCTGTATAACGGCCGTTATTATGAAAAAGCACAATGGAGCCAGGCTTGATGCCTTTCTGCACCCGCTGCAAAATTTCCTCAGCAGTCATATTCTCCATCCAGTCAAGGGAATCAACATCCCACTGAATGGCACGGTAACCTAGCCGCTCTACAGTACGGATTACTGTGTCGTTATAATCGCCGAAAGGGGGACGAAAAAGCTCCGCCTTATAGCCCGTTATTTCTTCCACCAGCCTGCTATTTGTTTGCAGTTCTTCGATCATCTCTGCTTCGCTCAAAGCGCTAAAATGGGGATGGGAGCGGGAGTGGAGGCCAATTTCATGCCCTGCAGCCGCAATTTGCTTGGCTAGCTCCGGATATTTTTCCAGCCATATATTGGTGAGAAAAAAAGTGGCCTTAACCTGATGTTGTGCGAGAGTATCCAGCAGCCTGGGAGTATACTCCGCCCCCCAGGTCGCATCAAAACTGAGAGCAACCTTTTTTTCGTCAGTGCCCACACTATATATTGGTAACAACCTGCCGCTACGGCCTACCAGAGCCGCCAGGGGCTGATAATCCGCCAGCATGACACCAAAATAAAGGCCAAGACAAAAAAACAGTAACGGAATAATAACGCCTGTTAAACAGCGTCTGCGCAACATCAGGATCATCTCAACACCTCCCGAGATAATCCTATTCAATTAGCAGGGCGCTTATGAATAAGCCAGAAGCCTTCCGCAATATGGAAGGCTTCTGGCTACAGGCTTGACGTTAAATATTAAAATATATATATAGTAGATGTTAAGTTCTTGCTTAACCTGCTTTAGAGCTACTCCTGGATCCCAAGTTCTGATAAGCCTGATCCAGAAGCTGCATGACGTGGATAGCTTTAGCAGGCAATTTGTGCACATCCAGACCGTGCCCCAGTTGCATCAAACAGGCCGGGCAGGCAGTTACTAGATATTCGGCACCGGTTTTCTTGAAGTTAGCCATCTTGCGATCCAATATTTTACGGGAAATATCATAGTGAGTAACGTTATAAGAGCCAGCACCACCACAGCACCAGTCGGATTCGTTCAGCTCTACAAATTCAATGCCAGGAATACTCTTTAAAATCTGCCGCGGCTGCTCTTTAACTTTAATGCCCCGGACACCGTGACAGGGATCATGGTAAGTAACTTTAGCCCTTACCTCACCCATTTCCTGCTTGTAACCAACTTCCACCAGGTACTGGGCCGGGTCTTTTACTTTAGCCGAGAACTTCTTGGCTAAAGGACCATATTTAGGGTCGTCTTCCAGCAGCTCAGCATAGTAATGGAGGCCGTGAGCACAGGTAGAACAGTCAGTAATCACAGCATCATACTGCTCGCGGCTAAAAGCGTCCAGGTTTTCCTTGGCCAGTTTAATCTGGGCCTCAACCTCGCCATAAGCTTCATGGGGTATGCCACAGCAATTGCTGGTAGGTACAATGACCTCAATATCATTGGTCTGTAAAACTCTTATAGTAGCAGCAGCAACATCGGGGAAGAAGTTGTTCATCATACAGCCGGCGAAATATGCCACCCGCCCTTTAGCTTGAGCAGGCTTTTTTAACAACTGTGGTAAACGGTCCCGCAAAGTCCGTTCCGGTATCTCGGGCAGTACTCCCTCGGCCTTGCCCATCGAGCCCAGTAAGCCCAGGAAACCGGTGTGACGGGCCAGCCAGCGAGCCCCACTCCGCTGGTAAAAACGCAAAACCTTGGCTCCCAGGGTCAGGCGTCTTTGCTTGGCGAGCACACCATGCAGGGCCATACGGATAGGGAAAGGCGTGCCTTTGGCTGCCGTTATTGCTGCCCGAGCCGATTTAATCATGGTATCGGTAATAACCGAGGAGGGGCAGGCAACAACACAGTTGCCGCACAGGAGACAGGAATAAATATGGTGGTTAATTTCCGGTTCTTTGGTTAAATCAAATACACCTTCCAGGGAACGCCGCATCAGGCGGTTGCGGCCCCGGGCAAGGCTATATTCTTCCCCCGTTACTCTATAAGTAGGACATACTTCCTCACAAAAGCCGCATCTATTGCAACGGCAAATATCTTCGCCAATCTCACTAAATTTTTTGACCATAACTTATTCCTCCTCACCTCAGGAAACTGGCCTGGTAACATAAGCCAAAACCTTGCTGTTAGGAGCCATAATCTGGTGGGGGTCAATAGAAGTTTTCAGGCGTCTCATAATCTCAAAAATGGCCTTGCCCCGACTCTCCACCCAGCGCCGGGCCAGGGTCATATCGGTAATGTTATCTACAACCAGCATGCCATTCAGGCTGCCGGCCAGATCAGCCAGGCTGTTCACCATTTTTTCAACTTCAGCGTAGGCCTCAGGTGCCTGGGCCAGCATAATATGAACTTGGGCATTACCAAAATGAGCTGCCATGATAGCCTCAATATTGCTCTTGTCCAACTCAGTGCGGGCTTTGGTTAAAAACTCCAGCATTTTGGTAAAGGGAACTGCTGCATTTATTAGGATAGCTCCCCTTTCACCAGCAAGTGTCGGGAAAAGCTGTCCCCGGGCACGCCATACTGCTACAGCAGCCTCTTCGTCCAGGGTAACAGCTGCCTGGTATTTGTTTTTTATATAATCTATCATTACATCAACCTGCTCAACAAAACCGGTAAACCGGGCTAGAACACCCACTCCACTGCTGTTGGGCTTATAGCCAGCCCTGGCTAGGATGCCCATAGCCGCTGCATCCAGCAATTCCAGGGCCACCGGTAAGGTCTCATTTCTAATAGTTGTTGCCGCCTTTGCTGCTGCTTCCAGATCCTTTAAGACAATCAGTACGGTTCCCTCTTTTTCCGGCAGGGGACGCAATTTTAACATGGCCTTGGTTACTATCCCCAGGGAACCCCAGGAACCGGCTAGAAAACGGGTATTATCGTAATCCTGCACGTTTTTAACTGTCTTGCCACCGGTATCAATTATATCCCCCGTAGGAGTAACAAGCTCCAGGCCCAGTAAATGGAACTTGGCATCGCCATAGCCCAGCTTACTGGGACCGGAAGCATTGGTGGCAATACAACCGCCCAGGGTACAACTATCCGGCTCTAACGGCTCTACCGGCCAGTAAAGTTTATGTTCTACCAATACTTCCTGCAACTCTTTAAGGGAAATACCGGCTTCCACATAAGCTGTCTGGTTTTCGTAATCATACTCAATTATTTTTTTCATGCGTGTAAGGTTAATAGCCACGCCCCCCGTCAAGGGTAACAGCCCGCGCCAGGCCATCGTCCCGGCACCCCAGGGTACTACCGGGCATCCTTCCTCAATAGCAGCCTTAACCACCCGGGCAACCTGCTCGCTATTTTCAGGATAGACAACAACATCGGGTATGGCCTTTTCACTGTAACCGTGTTGTCTCCGGATGGCCTTGTCAACCTGGCAGTACTCCTGGCCTACAATTTCCCTTAGTGCCTTGATAGTTTCTTGCCGCATATTGCCATCCTCCTTAAGCTGCCGTCTCAGGCACAAATTTGCCGCCGTTCAAAATCTCATTGGGGTCAAAAGCCAAGCGCTCGTGGCGCATGAACTTTAAATATTCCGGCTTGATTGCCCAGGTCATAAACTCCAATTTTCCCAGGCCGATACCATGTTCACCCGACAGGGTACCGCCCAAGTCAAGGGCTGTACGGAAAAGTTCGTGGCGGATTTTATGCACTCGCTTCATTTCATCCTCGTCCCGCTCATCGAAAAGCACCAGCGGATGGAGGTTGCCATCCCCAGCATGGGCCAGCATGCCGATGGTAATGTTATATTTTTCGGCCATTTTGGTTACGGTTTTTAAAATTTGTGGCAACTTGGTGCGGGGCACAGTCGCATCTTCCATATCATAGTTCGGACGCAGGCGCCCCATAGCCCCAATAGCATTCCGCCGGGCCATCCAGAGGTTATCACGTTCCTGGGCATTCTTGGCCAGGCTGATCTCAATAGCACCAACTTCTTTACAAATATCAATAATCTGCTGTGCCTGGCGGTCCAGACCGGCATCCCAGCCGTCTACCTCAATTAATAGCACTGCACCTGCTTGTAGCGGTAAGCCGATATGCAGCCACTCTTCAACAGCTTTAATGACGTTGTTGTCCATTAATTCAAGAGTGCAGGGAATAATTCCATGGGCAATAATCGCCGAAACAGCCCGGCCGGCATCTTCCAAAGTTTTATATGCGGTCAGCATGGTTTTTACTGCTTTTGAAGCCGGACTCAATTTGCAATAGATTTCAGTCACCACACCCAGCGTCCCCTCTGAGCCTATTAGCAAAGCATTAAAGTTTAATTCCGGCACAATTTGTTCGACTTTACCGCCAATTTGCACAAACTGGCCGTCTGGCAAAACCAGCTCCGCGCCAACAATATGGTCTTTAGTAACCCCGTACTTAATACCTACCATACCGCCTGCGTTCTCACCGAGATTACCACCCAAGGTAGATACTTTCTGGCTGGCTGGATCCGGCCTGTAAACCAGCCCATAGGGAGCTACTGCCCGCTGCAGGTCAATATTTAGCACTCCGGGCTCGACAACAGCTATCCGATTTTCTACATCAATTTCCAGGATACGGTTCATGCGGGTCATCACGAGCACAATCCCGCCCCGGTTAGCAACAGCACCACCGCTAACACCCATACCATTTCCCCGCGGGGTAACTGGAATCTTTTTGCTGTTTGCCAATTTTAATACTTGTGCTATCTGTTGCTTGTTTTCTACAAATACGATAACTTCTGGATTGCCATATACCAGACCAGCATCATACATATAAGTATCTAATGAAATTTTAGAAGTATCCACATTTTTCTTGCCTACTATGTTCCTCAGCTCATTAATAGTAGCCTGGTCAATCACTAATTATTTCCTCCTTCCCTGTAAAAAACTCATGTATATAAACGCCCCCTTAAGGGGGCGGCGAGATTGGGGTTCTGCTATTTCCTCCCCCCTATCATACCCCACATCTGTATATAAAGCATTAAATATTCGCAATATTAATTATAGCAACTGCCGTAAATGGGTGTCAACGACTACCAGCTTCAAGATGCTCTATCTGCTAGCCCTTTTCTTTGATTTTCACCAATTAGCTGTCCTATGGTCTAACCAGCAGACAGGTGCTCGCCCAAGCTAAGGCTATAGCTATCCCCGCTAGCAAAAAACAGCGGCAAGCTTTTCAGCCTGCCGCTGCTTCTATGCTACTTCCTTCTATCCCGACAGCAATAGGTCATTCCCGCCGGAACTTACTCCCCGGCTAATCTCCGGTAGCGTTCCAGTCTGGCTTTTGCATCTGCTTCAGCCTTGGCAAAAAGTTCTTCTGCCTTATCCGGGAATTCTCTGGTTAAAGCATTGTAACGTATTTCTCCCATTAAGAAATCACGGTAACTGCCCTTGGGTTCCCGCGAATCAAGGATAAACGGATTCTTGCCGTCCAGTGCTAATTGTGGATTGTAACGATACAATGTCCAGTAACCAGCTTCCACTGCTTTCTTTGCTTCTTGTTGACTGAAGCGCATATCAATACCGTGGTTGATACACGGTGCATAGGCAATAATCAGCGAAGGACCGTCATATTTCTCCGCCTCTACCAGTGCCTTAATTAACTGGTTCGGGCTGGCACCCATAGCTACCGAAGCCACATAGACGTAACCGTAAGTCATGGCCATCAGGCCCAGATCTTTCTTGCTGGTATATTTACCAGCAGCCGCAAAGCGAGCAATAGCCCCGGTTTGAGTAGCCTTGGAGGACTGGCCGCCGGTATTGGAATAGACCTCGGTATCCAGCACCAGGACGTTAACGTTGGCACCGCTGGCCAGGACATGGTCCAGGCCGCCGTAACCGATATCATAAGCCCAGCCGTCACCGCCGATAATCCAGATCGACTTCTTGGTCAAGTACTCTTTCAGGTCATCAATGGCTTCCAGCACTGCTTTGCAATCGCCGCAGCAAGCATTGCTGATTTCCTGGGGTAATAATTCCTTAATCTTGTCGCCAAACTCCCGGGAAAGGTCCGCATCGTCCTTACCCGCCAGCCAGCCTTCACAGGCAGCTTTAAAGGCCTCACTAACCGGAGCTGCCAGAGCCTTCTTAACAGCTTCCGCCAGCTCTTCCTGGCGTTTGGCAACAGCAAGGCTAATGCCAAAACCAAACTCGGCGTTATCTTCAAAGAGCGAGCTGCACCAGGCCGGACCGTGCCCCTTGCGATTGGTCGTATAAGGACAACTGGGAGCGCTGCCGCCCCAAATCGAGGAACAACCGGTAGCGTTGGCAATAATCATGCGGTCGCCAAAAAGCTGGGTAACCAGCTTGACGTACGGTGTCTCGCCACAGCCGGCACAGGCACCGGAAAACTCAAGCAAAGGTGTTTGGAACTGGCTGCCCTTAATGGTAGCAGGATTGATTTTAGCCTCAACTTCTGGCAGCTGCTCCGCAAAATTGAAGTTGGCATCTTCAACTGCTACTACTTCATCCAAAGGCACCATCTTCAGGGCCTTATTTTTGGCCGGGCAGGTATTGGCGCAGTTTTCGCAACCGGTACAATCCAGCGGCGATACCTGGAGGCGATATTTCAAACCGGTCAGGTCTTTACCCCTGGCATCCACAGTAACAAAACCCTCTGGAGCCTGGGCCAGGTCTTCAGGCTTGGCCAGGTAAGGCCGGATGGCTGCATGGGGGCAGACCAGAGAACACTGGTTACACTGGGTGCAGTTTTCCGGAATCCACTGGGGTACATTTACGGCTATCCCGCGTTTTTCGTATTTAGTAGTCCCGACAGGGAAAGTACCGTCAATAGAAAATTTGCTTACCGGCAGTTCGTCGCCCTTTAAAGCATGGATCGGCCGGGCAACATTTTTAACGAAATCCGGCTCATCGACTTCTACAGCCGCCTCGTCTACTGCGTTAGCCCAGCTCTCCGGGTATTTAATCTCCTCAAGGGCCGACATGCCCTGGTCGACAGCAGCATAATTCATGTTGAGGATTTTTTCGCCCTTCTTGCCGTAGGTCTTTTCAATGGAATCCTTAATATAGGCTACTGCGTCGTCACTGGGGATAACGTTGGCAATCTTAAAGAAAGCTGCCTGCATAATAACATTGATGCGGCTACCGAGCCCGATTTCCTGGGCAATCTTCACGGCATCGATATTGTAGAATTTGAGTTTTTTAGTGGCTATTGTCCGTTTGACATCAGCAGGCAGGCGTTTTTCCATTTCTTCAGCGCTCCAGCTGGAATTAAGCAGGAAAATTCCGCCTTCCTTAATCCCTGCCAGCACATCATATCGTCCGATATATGACGGGTTATGACAGGCAATCAGGTCTGCCTGGTCAATTAGATAGGACGACTGAATGGGCTT
Organism: Clostridia bacterium; assembly: GCA_012727745.1. Taxonomy (GTDB): domain Bacteria; phylum Bacillota; class DSM-521; order Neomoorellales; family Neomoorellaceae; genus JAAYGJ01. The sequence continues at coordinate 12,944 of JAAYGJ010000013.1, forward strand.
GACCCCAAAACGCAGGTGGGAAACGGTAACCCCGCCAGATTTCTTGGAATCATAAACAAAATACCCCTGCGCGTACATGTCGGTATGGTCGCCAATGATCTTGATAGAGTTCTTGTTGGCACCAACAGTACCGTCGGAACCGAGGCCAAAGAATTTGCAGCGGATAGTCCCCTTGGGCGAGGTATCGATATGCTCTTTTATTTCCAGAGAACTATTATTTACATCATCGATAATGCCCACTGTGAAGTTGTTCTTAGGCGTCGCTGCTGCCAGGTTGTCAAAAACAGCTTTGACCATGGAAGGATTAAACTCTTTGGAGCCCAGGCCATAGCGCCCGCCCACAATAAGAGCTTCCCTGCCGCCTTCAGCCATAGCAGCCCGCACGTCCAGGTAAAGGGGTTCGCCTAGGGAACCCGGTTCTTTGGTACGGTCAAGCACTGCAATGCGTTTTACCGAGGCCGGGAGTGCTTTTAAGAAATGTTCCGCCGAGAAAGGACGGTATAGCCGGACCTTGAGCACCCCTACTTTCTCGCCCTTTTCAAGCAGGTAATTAACAGTTTCTTCAGCTACTTCACAGGCCGAACCCATACAAATAATAACCCGTTCCGCATCAGGTGCGCCACAGTAATCAAAGAGGTTATATTTACGCCCGGTTAGCTGCCCAACCTGCTGCATAACCTGCTCCACAATAGCTGGCGTGGCCAGGTAATAGGGATTGGTGCGTTCGCGGCCCTGGAAGTAAATGTCAGGATTCTGAGCAGTACCCCGCTGTACCGGCCGTTCCGGATTTAAAGCCCTTTTCTTAAAAGCTTTAACAGCCTCCCAATCCAGCAACTTGGCCATATCTTCATACTCAATAAGGTCAACCTTCTGGATTTCGTGGGAGGTCCGGAAGCCATCAAAGAAATGAACGAAAGGCATACTGGCCTTAATGCTTGCCAGGTGGGCCACCAGGCCTAGATCCATAACTTCCTGCACTGAGGCCGAAGCCATCATAGCAAAGCCTGTCTCGCGAACAGCCATAACATCCTGGTGATCGCCAAAAATGGAGAGAGCATGGGTAGATAGAGCACGTGCCGAAACATGGAAAACTGTCGGCAATAGTTCGCCGGCAATTTTATACATATTAGGTATCATTAACAACAAACCCTGGGAAGCCGTAAAGGTAGTTGTTAAGGCTCCCCCCTGCAGCGAACCGTGTACGGCTCCGGCCGCACCCGCTTCGGACTGCATTTCCACTACCTGCAAGGTTTTACCGAAAACATTTTTGCGCCCATAGGCGGCCCACTCGTCAGCAGTCTCTGCCATGTTTGAAGATGGCGTTATCGGATAAATAGTAGCTACCTCGGAAAGGGCATAAGCCACATGGGCAGCCGCAGTGTTGCCATCAATTGTTGCTTTAGCCATGATATTTGGTTTCCCCCCCCCAAAAAATAAAGAAAAAATAAACGGAAATAAACCTAAAGGCAATGCCTAAAGGCCATTTAAAGCTTTACTCCTTCCACCCCCTTCATGGGTTAACTGCCTAGCAGTTCGCCTTCCTGAAGATTAACAGCTGCTGCGAACTGGCCGGCCGGTACCTTGTCACGTGAATCGCCATATTGTACTCTTTGAGCCAAAATAGATCCTTTAGCAGTAGCTATAATAAAACCCTGATCCTCAAGGACCTTCAAAACTGTGCCGGGGGTGCCTTGCGCTTGGTAGGGTTTGGCCTCCCAAACTATCAGTTTTTTCCCCCGCCAGACAGTCCAGGCCCCCGGGGCAGGGTTGGAACCACGGATTAAATTATAAATGCTCCCGGCCTCTTGCTGCCAATCTATCTGTACATCATGCTCTTTAATTACTGGCTGGAATGATGCCCGACTTTCATCCTGGGGTCGGAGCACTGCCTTACCTTCCCGGATTAAACGGACAGCTTCAGCAACCATTTTGACGCCCAACGGATAAATTTTGTTAAAATAGAGCGATTTTACAGTATCGTCAGGGTCTATTGTAACTTTTTCCTGCAGTATAATTGGGCCCGTATCGATGCCGGCATCAATTTTGTGAATAGTTACCCCTGTTTCTTTTTCGCCATTGATCAGTGCCCAGTTCATAGCGCTACCACCCCGGTATGCAGGTAACATGGAGGGATGGAAATTGATGCCGCCCCAGCTAGCTAAATCAATCATGCTCTGGGGTACAATTTGAGTAACAAATGCCAGCACCAGCAAATCGGGGCGCTGCTTTGCTACCCACTGGTGAGCTGCTTCCGACCGCAAACGTTCCGGCTGTAAGAGCGGCAAAGCTCTGGCAATAGCCAGTTCTTTGACCGGATTGGGCTTTTTCTGACCGGGCCTGTCGGCAACAGTAATTACACCTGCTACTTCCTCTCCCTGGTCCAGTAGTGCCTGCAAGCAGTCGCCGCCAAAAGCAGCTTGGCCTATAAACAAAACCCGCACGGTGAAAGCCTCCTCTCCCTTTGCACCCCTTTATCCTTACAAAAATATACCCCCGGTAGGTACTAGGAGGACGAAAAAGAAATTTATTCGCACAACAATTTAAGTTTAGCACTATCTTTCACTTTTTGTCAACGGCTTTTACGGTCGTTGCTGGTCAGTCTGTCAGACCGCTCTTGTGGCGCCTGTTTTTCGATCCAGATAGCAGCATCAGGACAGACCAGCTGGCATTTCTTGCAGGCAATACATGGTCTGCCATGGCCAGGCTCTACCACCGGCGTGCCGAAAGCGCCCAGCTGTTTGGCCCAGCCAATAGTATCAACCGGGCACTTCTCTACACAGAGCCCGCAACCCTTGCACAGGGCAGGAAAAAGGTGGAAGATGCCTTTGCCATCCCTGGTAGTAATGGCTTTAAAGGCGATGCTCATACTGCAACTCCTCCCTTGCCCATTTGGTAACCCCGTTCCAGAGCGCGATAGTTCAGTTCCCGCAAGCTGGGATCCTGGGCAAACTTGTGCCCCAGGCGTCGTTCCAGAGCCCTTTCAACATGGCTACGTTCCAACAGATCGGCTACCTGCATCAACACCCCCAGGATAATAACATTAAAAACCCGGGGATGCATTTCCTGCTGTGCTACTACTAAAGCCGGGATGGCCAATTGTTTTTGTTCAGTACCGTAAAGGCTGCGAACCTCATCCCGCAGGCTCTCGTCATAAATCAGCAGGGTTTCAGGACCTACATACTGCCGTGAGCGGTCCACCGCCCGATGGCTCAAAGCAACTACCACATCTGCTAACATAAATTTGGGGGCACCGATTTGTTCTCTGCTGATCTGAACAAAAGCCAGCGAAACTCCACCTCTCTGCTCGACCCCAAAGTTAGGAATGTACAGAGCCTGGTAGCCGGCCGTGTAAGCTGCTTCACTGATTATTTCCGCCACCGACTGCACTCCCTGGCCCCCCTCGCCGGCCAGGGCGATTTTAAGGCTGACGCCCACGGTGCTCCACCTCCTGCCTCTGTTCCCCATCAGGCGTCCTTAATTCACCCACGGGGAAAAACTTGCTCATTTCCTTTTCAATAAAGTGCCAGGTCTCAGCGGCATTGGTGTGCCAGTTAGTGGGACAAGCCGATAAAACTTCAATAAATGAAATTCCCCGCCCCTTTAGCTGGTTGCTAAGCCCTTTTTGGATAAAGTTTTTAAGCTGTACCACATTGGCCACCGTACCCCGGGCTACATAAGCCCCTGAAGGAGCTATAGTAGCCACCAGTTCCGGGCCCAGCATCGGCCTGCCGGTAAGCTCCACGTCACGCCCGTAAGGAGAAGTTTCTGTTTTTTGCCCGGGCAGGGTGGTCGGTGCCATCTGCCCGCCGGTCATGGCATACTGGGTATTATTGGCTACAATGATTGTAACCGGGTCATTGCGGCTAACACTGCTTACCAGGTGCTGGGCCCCGATCGCATAAGCACCCCCGTCGCCCATGTAGCAAATTGCTAGCAGCTCCGGTCGTGCCCTTTTCAACCCTACCAGTACCGGAGTGGTGCGGCCATGATGGGTCTGAATAGTGTCCAGGTTAAAGAAATCCCAGGCCAGCAGGGAACAGCCAATATCGCAGCCGAAGACTGCCCGCTGCTGGATATTTAGGGCATCAATTGCTTCCCCCAGGGCTTTGAGGATAATACCATGGCCGCAGCCGGGACAAAACTTGTGCGGCTTAGTTTCTGCCCGCCAGACCCGGGGCATCTGGGGTTGGGCCTCTATAGCCATAATTACAACTCCTTCGCAAATTGAACTATTTCCTCCGGTGTTATACCCATGCCCGGGCGCAGGTAGCTACGGAGAGGAATCTTTAGCCCGTAAAGGGCCGTTTTGACCATCTTTTCCAGCTGGCCATAAGCCGACTCTACCACTATCAGCCGCCGGGCCTGTCCTGTCAGGCGACGTAGCTCTGCAACCGGAAAGGGCCGCAGGGTTATAGGCCGGAACAGGCCGGCCTTTAGCCCTTCTTCCCGTAATACCTGCACCGCCGCCCGGGCCGCCCGGGAAACAATCCCATGAGCTATAATCAGCAGTTCAGCATCGTCAATTGCAGTAGCCTCCCATTCAACAACTTCCGGGGTCATGCTTTCGTAATCCTTGATTGAATCAGATAAAATTGCAAAGAGTTCTTCTTCCAGATTGTAAGTATTGCGCAGGTGGGCCGGCTCCCGTTCCTCACCGGGCAGACCTGGTAACCCGACCATAGGATAACAGGGTTCCATGGTGAGGCCTCGCTCTTCCGGATCATAAAGGGTAACCGGGGCGCGCATTTTTGACTGGTAGCCGTCACCAAGAACAAAAGTAGGAAAGCGGTATTTCCAGGCGCTATTAAAAGCTTTAATGGTATAGCTAAACAAGTCATCATGGGAAGCGGGAGAATAGACAATCCTTAAACCTTCGCCATTACCGCCGAAAGAGGTTAAATTGAGTTCTTGCTGCGAGTAAATGACTGTAGCCGTCGAAGGACCACCCCGCTGAGTAACCACCACTACCGTGGGCAGGCGCATCATCTCGGCCATAGCCATCGCTTCCTGCATCAGCACATTGCCCGGGCCGGCAGTAGCAGTAAAAACCCTTTTGCCAGCCAGGACCCCGCCGATCGTAGTAAAACCAGCAGAAATTTCATCTTCCGTCTGTAGAAAACCCCGTTCATATTTGGGAGCCAGACGGGTCCAATAATGCATAATCTCATTCTGAGGAGTAATGGGGTAACCATACATAAATTCACAACCGGCCGCCAGGGCCGCCCAGGCTATCACTTCATTGCCCGTCATAAACGATCTTTGTTCTCCCTTAATAGGTTTTGTAACCATTAAACCTACCTCTTTCTACCAAAATGCCCGGGGCATATAGCGTTTAATTACACGGACAGGGTTGCCCAGGCTATCGACCTCCCCTATCAGTGGAGCCAATTCTGCCATCACCGCTGTGGCCACTAACGGCAGCTTTAATACCCGGGCCGCCGCCGCTACCAGCCTGGCTCCAGCCTGAATGAGCTCAGGCGTTGTTTCTGTGCCTAGATGGGTATTATTTAGTAAGCCATCAACCTTGCCCAAGGAACGGACATGGTTTACGATGTCTTCAACTTTTGCGGTCAATGGCCGGGCAGTATTGATTACCGCCACAATTTGCAAGCTGGTAGCAGCTGACGGTTCAGCCAGCAGGTGTAAGGCCCCGCTACCTGCCACGCCATAGCCTACATCGATGAGCACGTCGCCTTCCTGGTGCAGGGCCCAGCGTACCGCCGGGTGCAGGACCGTGCCCGTTTCCCCCCACCCTGACACCTGCTGCGTTTCCCAGGCCAGAACATTAAGCCCTTTGCTTTCCAGTTCTTTTTTTAGGGGCCGCAGGGTATAACAGGGTTCAACCGTATCCAGGTCTACCAGGGTTACCTCCCGTCCCTGCTGCCGTAAAAAAAGCGCCCGGTTAATCGCATTTTCCGACTTGCCGCTGCCATAATCTCCGACGTAAGCCTCACAAATACGCGCTTTACTTCACCTCGAGAATAGTATGTCCCTTGCACTGCTAACTATGACAGCATCAAAAAAGCCCGGCACCTGCCGGGTCAGCTTGCCTGGCGCTCCTAACAGCGCCAGCAGTGTATATC
>JAAYGJ010000014.1 GCA_012727745.1 Clostridia bacterium
ATCGGCCGGTGCCGGTTTCATCGTACCCATCACCGGGGCTATTATGACCATGCCTGGCCTGCCCAAACAGCCGGCGGCCTGCAAGATTGATATTGATGCCAATGGCGTTATCACCGGCCTGTTCTAAGGGATAACCATTGCTATTTAAATTTGGCCACTGTATTTTTAAACCTCACCCTGGCGGAAGGGTGAGGTTTTTGCAAGGAGAGATTATTAATAATTAACAGGCAAAATTTTATTGCAGCTGCTCGTCTTTTAGGTTAAAATGAAACGAAATATAACGAAAGGGAGAAGTCTGTGAGTCTGAGACGCTGGTTTAGCAACAGTGACCGGTATCTTCTTTATTGTGTAAACCAACGTCTAAAATGTGCTGCCCTGGACCTGTTAATGCCGTGGTTTACCCGGCTGGGAGGCGTAACTTTTGCATTTACTGTTATAGTTGCGGCAACTATCTTTGGACGCGAACCTACTCGCCATGCAGGTTTACAGGCCATGATCGCCCTTGCGAGCAGCCATCTTACTGTGCGCATCTGCAAAAATTGGGTGGGCCGTTGCCGTCCCTATCTGTCTTTACCGGATATCCGCTACCTTTGTCAGCCCTGGCGGGATTGCTCCTTTCCTTCAGGGCATACTGCTGCCAGCTTTTCTCTGGCAGTCGTATTAGCATTGAATTTTCCTTTCCTTACCTGGCCGTTAGTTGCGGCTGCAGGATTAACCGGGATTAGTCGAATGTATGTAGGTATGCATTATCCTTCAGATGTTCTGGGAGGGGCTACTCTGGGCACCGTTTTTGCTTATCTAGCCCATTGGTGCTTTTGAATGTTAGCCTTGTAGAGTTAAGATATGGACCTAAAACGAGAGATAATCTGTACCCGGTGCCGGCTCTGATAGCCGGCTTTTTTCGTTCCCGTTTAGGTTTATCGGCAGCTCTTAGCCTGATATTAAATTTGCAAACTGCTTCTATTTCAATTGTCGCCAGCATAAAAAATGAGGGGAGGAGAGAGGCATGTTATTTTTTGCGCCTGATAAATTTGTGCTGGCGATGGCGGGCATGCGCGTCCTCTCCAGCCTGATCGAATTATCGGCGGCCTTGCTGATGCTAAAATATAACCGGGTGGATGCTGCCTTAAAGGTTAATGCCATGCTGGCGCTGGTTGGACCAACAATAATGTTTATAGTAATGGCCCTTGGCCTCTGGGGGCTGGCCGGCAAGATGCCTGCCAGCAGGATGTTAATTATTATCCTGGGGGTAGGGTTAATTATGTACGGGGTCAGGCGCTAGAAGTGGCAGGGGGACAGTGGTCTGACCTGTGAAAAAGTACCGCGGGTAATAGTGTTGCGCCCTACCTGTTACAGGCATAAAGATAAAAAAACAGGAATTCTGTTAACAGGGAGGGAAAAACTGGTGGCAGATAAATACGCAGGTGCCTGGCGGGGAGTGCTTGACTTTCCTATTAGCGGGCGCCAACAAAAACCCCGTAAAATTGGCTTGAGCATGGTTATTGATAAAGGCTTGGGCCTTACCGAATTTAAAGACCTGCTCGAAGTAGCAGCGCCGTATATTGATTTCATTAAGCTCGGGTTTGGGACTTCTGTATTTTACCCGGCGGCAATCTTAAAGGAAAAAATTCGCCTGGCGCGGGAATACAAAGTTGATATTTTTCCCGGCGGAACCTTTTTCGAGGTAGCGGTACTCCAGGGACGATTGAACCTTTACCTGCAAACAGCCAGAGAACTGGGGTATACTTTTATCGAAATATCAGACGGGACCATTGATTTGAGCCGTACCCTACGATTGACTGCTATACGCCAGGCCCGGACGGAGGGCTTCGGCATTATAACTGAAGTAGGCAAAAAAGATCCCCGCGATGCCCTGAGTGAAGGACAGATTTTAAATCAAATCGCAGTTGATCTGGATACCGGGGCTGACTATGTAATTATAGAAGGACGGGAATCGGGCCAGGGAGTAGTTATTTACGATAACAATGGTAAAATTAAAGAAGATACCCTGGCGAATATGCTTAGCGGGATTAGCAATTTAGGGCAAATTATCTGGGAAGCTCCTCTGAAACAGCAGCAGCAGTCCCTGATTATTAGCCTGGGACCCAATGTGAACCTGGGAAATATCCAGGCCGGTGATATCCTGGCCCTAGAAGCACTGCGGGTCGGGCTGAGGGGCGATACCCTTAGGACTACCCTGCCAGCGGTGGAAGTGAGTTAGGACAAACGACCAAAACCCCTGCGGTAATTAAAAATTTTGTTAAATAGCACAAAGCCCGGAAGATACTATTGCTGTTATCCAAAGAAATTGCCGGGCTTTTTCTTATTAACAACATTTTGCAGTATTGCTGATAAGAAGGAATTAGCCGCTAAAAGGCGAATAGCTTAAAACCGGACATTTTTGGGGGTGTAAATTTGGTTGTTAATGTTTTTCCAACATTAAGCAGCATACCAGATGAGGCAATTAACAATAAGACAGTAATTGTTGTTGACGTCCTGCGGGCTACAACTACTATTACTGCAGCACTGGCAGCCGGTTGCCTGGAGGTTATTCCTGTTCTAACTCCAGAAGAAGCTATTGCTATGCGCGAACGTCTGGAAGATGAACGATTGCTTCTGGGCGGGGAACGCAATTCTTTAAAAATATCAGGTTTTAACCTGGGCAATTCACCTTTGGAATATACACCTGAAGTTGTAGCCGGCAAAAGAATAATCATCACTACCACCAATGGTACCCGAGCTATTAGCCGGGCGGTTAATGGCAGCCAGCTCCTGCTTGGGGCGATTAATAATGCCACGGCAGTAGCGCGCTTAGCAGCTGGAGTGGGAAACGATATTGCTATTATCTGTGCCGGCACCCGGGATTATTTTGCTTTAGAGGATTTTTTAGCAGCAGGCTTAATAATTGATCAGCTTAAAAACTATACTAGCTTTGCTTCAGGTGATGGCGCCCAGGTTGCCTGGGATTATTACAATGTTAATCGCTATCAGCTAAATAAAGTGTTGAAGGCCGGTTTTCACGGCCGGCAATTGATAGAGCTGGGGTTTGAAGCAGACATTGACTATTGTGCCAAGGTAGATCAAGTTGATATTGTACCTGTATATAAAGGTGGGATTATCAAAGCTTGCCAGGATTCCTGCTCTGCCGGTTCTTAGCACTGGGGCCCGGGCATATAATCGAATAAGATGCTGTGGCAGGGAGCGTGAGCAATGAATACCACAACCTTGATACTGGTTTTACTTATGCTCCTGGGCATCCTGGGCCGCTCCAATATTATTGCCGCGGCGGCAGCACTGCTGTTACTGCTGCAATTTACCAACATGCAAAGGTTTTACCCGCTGCTTGAACGCCGCGCCTTGGAGGCCGGCCTTATTTTTCTGGTAGTTTCGGTACTGGTGCCTTTTGCTTCAGGGCGGGTGTCTTCTCGCGAGATGTTGCAGTCTTTTATTACCGTCCCTGGGGTGATCGCTATTGCCAGCGGTATTATAGCCACCCATATGAACAGTCAAGGCCTGGAACTATTGCAGCGCTTTCCGCAAATGATGATTGGCCTGGTTATAGGTTCGATTATCGGCGTAGCTTTTTTTGGCGGTATTCCTGTTGGCCCCTTAATGGCCGGCGGTATTGCCGCCTTGCTGGTGCAGTTGGTGTCATGGTTGCGTTAAAGAGGATTAAGGCTTGTTCCAGGTAGTACATACTTTTTTTAATAATAGGCCGGCCGGCGGGAATACTATAGCAAAAAAGGCGGTGGGCTAAGTGATAAACCGGATTGAAGATCCTGACAGGACTGCCAGACCTGCAGAGACGCCACAGCCGGCCAGTGTGCCCCATCCCCGCACCTCTCCCTTGGAATTTCCCCCTGAAGCAGAACCGGGGGGCCGAATTCCCCTCCAGGGGATTTTTTATTTGCTAATACTTAGCCGGTGTTTGCTGCTACAGGGTTCAGGAGTGGCTGGTCAAAAAAGCAACTTGCTGCTATAATGGTAATAAGTGGCACCAGTTTACTTAACAGGCAGCGATGCCTGCTAATAGCAGTTCGAAAGGGGAATATCTAATGGCGTCCCGTTCCAAAGTAACCTTAACTCAGCTCCAAGCTATGAAGGAGCAGCGGCAACCGATCACCATGGTTACCACATATGATTACACGGCAGCCTTGTTGGCCGACCGGGCCGGTATAGATATGTTTCTGGTGGGTGATTCGCTGGGCAATGTAATGCTCGGTTATCCCAGCACCGTACCGGTAACTATGGAGGAAATGATCCATCATACCCGGGCTGTGATGCGGGCCAACCCGGCAGCTCTGGTAGTGACTGACATGCCTTTTCTTTCTTACGAGACCAGTGTCTCCGAAGCGGTATATAACGCCGGGCGTTTACTTAAAGAAGGCGGTGCCGAAGCTGTTAAACTAGAAGGCGGCCGGGCCATGACCCCTATGGTACGGGCTATCACTGATGCTGGTATCCCGGTGATGGGGCACCTGGGATTAACACCCCAGTCAGCAGTTCAACTGGGCGGCTATCGGGTTCAGGGAAGAGATAAGGCTGCGGCGCAAAAGATGATCGACGATGCACAAGCATTAGTGGAGGCAGGCGTTTTTTCCCTGGTTCTGGAATGTGTGCCGACAAGCCTGGCGCGTACGATAACGGAGCAATTACCAGTGCCAACCATCGGCATTGGAGCTGGACCGGATTGTGATGGCCAGGTACTGGTCTATCATGACCTGTTAGGTTTATATGATCGCTTTAAGCCTAAATTTGTAAAACGTTATGCTAACCTTGCAGAGGATATTGTTAAAGCTCTGGAACAGTACCGTGATGAGGTGCGGCAGCGGAAATTCCCCGGGGAGGAATATAGTTTTAGATGAATTACCTGGACGTCTTCCTGCTTTTGGTGCTGGCCTGGGGTGCCTGGCGCGGCTATCAGCGGGGTTTTATTAACCTTTTAGCCGGTTGGACCAGTTATCTGGTGGGCGCTCTGGTGGCGGTTTTATATACTCGCCCCCTTGCCGAAGCTTTGGACCAGGCTTTTCAACTTAGAGTTGTCTGGGGCAGCTGGCTGCAAGCCCGCCTGCCCCTACCCGAACAGGTGTTGGGCCAGCCCCTGAGTATGGTGACTGTCCAACAGGTAGAAACCTTATTAGAAGCCTTGCCGGTGCCGGGATTGCTCAGGCAGAGCTTGTTGACCAACCTGGACCGCTATGCCGGGACAACATTAGGGCAGGCCCTGGCCGGGGAGCTGGTTTTTCTGCTGCTGGAGCTAGTAGCGGTGTTATTTTTGTTTTATGGAAGTATATTTATCTTGCGCTATCTGGTGCGCTGGGGCACTGCGGGGAGAAGCCTGGCGCCTATGGCTATCTTTAGCCGAGTGCTGGGCTTTGCTCTGGGCCTGCTGGGACAGCTTTTCTGGCTGTCTTTGTTGGTAGGAATAACCCGCTCCCTACTGGCACTGCCTGCCATTACCACGGCTCCAGGGTTTTTCAACCTTTCCCGACAATTATACAGCTCTGAGGTTGCAGCCCTTCTGGGCGATTTTTATGATTGGATGCTGGGGCTGGTGCAGGCCTTGATTTAGGCAATTCGCCGAAACCCATTTTTTCTTCTCAGCCCCTATATGAAGCAAGTTTTTTAGTATTACCTTCCAAGGAGGATGGCTAGATGTCTTATATAGACAGCAAAACGGATAATAAAGAGCATAAACTGGAATTGACTTCCGAAAGCGCCTGGGAGCACCTGGAAGAGGGAACAAAGGAAGAGGTTTTTCACTTTGCCGAAGGATACAAAAGATATTTGAGCGAAGCCAAAACCGAGCGGGAAGCAGTGCAAGTCGCGCTAGAAATAGCCCGCAACAGCGGTTTTGTTCCCCTTAGCGCCCTGCCTGCCGGTGTGGGTTTTAGCCCCGGGAGCCGTTTTTACCTGGAATGGCGGGGCAAGGTCCTGTTACTGGGTGTAGTCGGCAACAATGACCTGGAAACAGGAGTGAGACTAGTGGGGGCGCATACTGATGCGCCGCGCATTGACCTAAAGCCAACGCCGCTTTATGAAAAAGCAGCTCTGGCAATGTTTAAAACCCACTATTATGGCGGTATCAAGAAATACCAATGGACTGCTCTGCCTCTGGCCCTGCACGGGGTAGTTGTGTTGCCTAACGGGCGCCGGGTAGAGATAAAGATTGGCGAAGATAGCAAAGATCCCGTTTTTACCATTAGCGATTTGTTGCCCCATCTTGCCAAAGAGCAGTTGAAGAAAAAGTTGGAGGAGGCCGTGAGTGGCGACGATTTGAACCTGGTGGTCGGCAGTATGCCGCTGGCGGGCGAAGGGGAGCAAAAGAATAAAGCGCGCCTGGCTATTCTCAAACTTTTGCATGAACGTTATGGTATGACTGAAGAAGATTTTATTACTGCCGAACTGGAACTGGTACCGGCGGGGCCAGCCCGGGACCTAGGTTTTGATCGCTCTCTGGTGGGGGGCTATGGTCAGGATGACCGGGTCTGTGTCTATACTGCTTTACAGGCTATTAGGGAGATCCAACGTCCCGAACATACAGCGCTGGTACTGCTGGTGGACAAAGAAGAAATAGGCAGCACCGGCAATACAGGTGCCCAGTCTCGTTTCCTGGCCTATGCCCTGGCTGAGCTGGCAGCCCGCAGCGGTAACGCTGATTATTTGCGGGTAAGCCGAATTATGGCCAACTCTCAGGCTATCTCGGCTGATGTAACTGCTGCCCTCGATCCTACTTATGAAAACGTTTTTGACTTGTATAACGCCTCTTTGTTGGGCCATGGGGTAGTTTTAAACAAGTATTCTGGTTCTCGCGGCAAATATGATGCCAATGATGCCAGCGCTGAGTTTATGGGCCGGCTGCGAGATGTTTTTAACAGCAACCAGGTAATCTGGCAGAGCGGCGAGCTGGGCAAAGTGGATGCCGGTGGCGGCGGGACTATAGCCAAGTATCTGGCCTATTTTGGCCTTGAGGTGGCTGACTGTGGTCCGCCTCTGTTATCTATGCATGCTCCCCTGGAAATAGCAAGCAAAGTAGATATTTATATGTCTTATCGGGGCTACAAGGCCTTTTTGGGGAGTTAAGGCAGGCAGGAGATTACATCTAAAGGGAGAATAAGGATAAAATTATAACAATATAACAACCTGGTAGCTGTAAATGGGGGCATATGGTGCCAGGAACACTCTTTTTAGGTGGGATGCCAGTTGGAAAAGATAGTTGATGCCCGCGGGCTTGCCTGCCCGCAACCCGTGGTCAAGACCAAAAAGGTCCTACAACATCTGGAGCCAGACAGCGAATTGGTAACAATTGTCGACAATGAAGCAGCCCGAGATAATGTACTGAAACTGGCCCGCAACCTGGCCTGTGAGAGTACAGTTCGGGAACAGGGCGGGGAATATTACATTCATATTCGCAAGCAGAGCCTGCCGTCAACCCAATTGGATATTCAGCCGGGCCAGGTGTTACTGATAAGCTCGGCTGTTCTGGGCCAGGGTGAAGCGGAGCTCGGCGAGATTTTGATGCGCAGCTTTTTATTTAGCCTGAGCGAAGGCGATGTGGCGCCTCGTCTGGTGATATTTTTAAACAGTGGCGTGCGTCTTTGCTGCCAGGGTTCGGCGGTTATTGACAGCTTGCTGACCCTGGAACAAAAGGGAGCACAGATTTTAGTCTGCGGGACCTGCCTGGATTACTATAACTTAAAAGACAAGCTATGTGTCGGCAGCATCACTAATATGTATACTGTTGTTGAACATCTTTTGGCCGCAGAGAAAGTGCTTTGCTTTTAGCTTACAGGATATAAACTACCGGATTTGCTGTGGCTAAGCAGAGCAGGGCAAAGTCCGGGCTAAATGCTGTTTATAAGTTTAGTTTACCGGCGGGAGAGGTTAATAATTATGGACTTAAAGGTGGGGGACCTTATTCAAAGCAAAAAAAAGCATCCCTGCGGTAGTGACCGCTGGGAAATATTAAGGGTGGGGATGGATGTGCGGCTGCGCTGTCAGGGGTGCGGCCGTTTAGTCCTGCTCCCCCGCCGAAAAGCTGAAAAAAGTATTAAACAGATTTTGTCGGGTCCTGCTGCAAATTAAACTGCTTCCCGACAGATAAAATTATCTGTAATAGAGAATTGCCTGGAAGGATTAGGCTTTTTTCATAAAGACAGCGCAGATAATTCGGATTAAGCAACTGTTTCCAGCACCCTGTCAGAGTAGGGGTATAACGGGCTTCACGATAACGGTGGTACGGGTGCTGATGGCGGCAGCTTCAAGGTAACTGCCCCGTAACACCGGAACGCCCAATCAGCCTCAACAGTGTCAGCAGCGGCAAACGCCATAGGGCAGGGGTTATTAAAAAAGACACAAGACGGAAAGACAATAGCTGTAACCTGATCTTTAAGCATTTGTTGCACAACTTCCTGGTAGCCGTTGCCCGGGTAACCGGGGTAGGGCTGCATACTAACGATTTTTGCCCTCGGCAATTGGCCCAGAGGGCTCTTATTTTCTTCCAATGCCAGAAAACAAAGGTAGTGGGAACGATAACCCGCTCATCCTGCTTTCCAGTAATCCCGGCAGGTAATAATACCGACGCGATTAATCATTGACCAGGCACCCCAAAAATAAGAAAAAATGGAGGGGGGTTAGCAATAAACATGTCGTCAAATACGCTAAATACTATCAAACAAATAGCGGAACCTTCTTATCTTAAGTATCTGTTGTCTTCTTTTACCGAGGCCACAGGAATGAGGGCGACTATATTTGATAGTAACAATGAACCTATTTTTGGTGTCGAAGATTACGCCTACCATTGCCAGTTTTGTCAGCTGGTTAATTCAGTCGCTGAAGGGGCGGGTCGCTGTCGTGACAGTTACCGCCGAGCTTGCGAAAGCATAGGCCTTATCGAACCTTATATCTTTTTTTGTCATGCTGGACTTGTTAATTGGGCTTTGTCTTTTAAGTTAGATGAGAATTCCTGGGGTACGATCATATGCGGCCAGGCTGTCATGTGGCCACTAGATGAACTGGCTTCGCGAGAGATTTTTAATCAGGTGGCCGACTTGAGACTACCACCCCAGGAACTGAAAAAGGCAATTCGGAAAATAAGATTAGTTCCGGCTCGTCAGGTCCAGAAAGCAGCGGAGTTATTGAAAAAGCTGGCTGTAAGGGCCACCGCTGCCGGCTTGGAGCATAGTAAATCACAAGATAACGGGGGATCTTTGCCTCTTTTGTGGGAATGGCTGGCGGAAATGGCTCCCTGGAAACAGGGCAGAGGTTATCAGTTAGAGGAAGAAAATGAGTTGGCGGCCAGGGTCCGCTTGGGCGACCGCTTGGGGGCGGAGACTATCCTGGAGAAATTGCTGGGCAATATCCTCTTTACCAATATTGGCCGTCCAGAAATAATTAAATACCGCCTTTTGGAGCTGCTGACTATTTTATCCCGGGCCGCAGTTGCGGGCGGGGCCGAGGCGGAGGAGATTCTGGGCTTAAGTGCGGCTAACATGCAAAAAGTAGCCAAAATGTCTTTGGAAGAAAGCTTAATCAGTACTGTTAAGGCACTGGAAAATTTTATTGATTGTATTTATAAGGCGCGAGAGAGCAGGCAAACACCGCCTATAGAAAAGGCGGTAGCATATATAAATAACAATTATGCCCGGAGCATAAGTTTGGAAGATATAGCTGCTGTTGTGGGTTTAAGCCCCGCCTATTTAAGCCGCCTGTTTAAGAAGGAAATGGGACGGACGGTGACTGATTATCTTACCCTGGTGCGTATAGAGGCTGCCAAGCGGATGCAATTAGGAGGAAAAGCTACCATAGAGGAAATAGCGGTAGCAACAGGCTTTAATGAGGCAACGTATTTTAGCCGGGTCTTCAAGCGCGAGGTTGGGGTCAGCCCAGGAGTTTTTCGCTCCCGGTTATCGCAATAATAAGACTCAATAAATTAATCAAAAGGTAAAAATATTTAATTAAAAAGACCAAATTGTTCAAAGGCGTTTTTTGCTAGAAAGAGAATAGAGTAATCAATTGAAATATTGCGAATCAAAAATTATTATAGGGAGGGGATGTTTAATAAATATTTGGCCTAGGTGAATTAGACTAAATTTTAGAAAGGATTAGATTTGAGCAGTTATTATTACTTTTATCGAGGTGATGTTTCCATGACGATGACGCCCAGGGAAAGAGTAATGACCGCCCTAGCCAGAGGAGTACCTGATCAAGTTCCTTTTGTGGAAAACCACTTCCATGATAATGTATATTATTTTGACAGCTTCCATGTTTACGTCTGTTTTTATGGGTCTGGGTGGCGGTACGGTTATTTCTAACCTGGTCACCGGGCTGGCGTTAAATCGCTGGGTAGTGGTCTATATAATCTTCCTTATCCTGCTGATCATGGGCATGTTTATCGATTCCTACGGTGTTTTACTGATTGGGATTCCGGTGTTTACTCCAGTAGTGTATGCCCTCGGTTTTGATCCTGTTTGGTTTGCCATCATGTTTGCGATGATGATTCAAATGTCCTATCTATCCCCGCCTTTTGCCTATGCAGTCTTTTATATACGGGGGGTCACTCCTTCACATATAAGTACTCTGCAAATATACCGGGCTGCTTTTCCCTTTCTGGGCCTGCAGGCAATTGGGTTGATTATTCTTTCCCTTTTCCCATCTATTATCACCTGGTTGCCAAGCGTAATTATGTAAAGAATGCTTTAGCAAACCGCAAACCTTTCTTGAAGGCGCAAGTTATTTACGAACGCAGTTTGGGGGCTGAATTAAACCTATGAAACGGATTATTGCCTGTGAAGTACTTAGGTATGAGCTGGAGTCCCTGGGGGTAAAAGGGGAAGAAGCAATATTTTTGCAGCAGGGTTTACACCGCATCCCGGACGAGCTGCGGAGTACTCTGCAAGAGGAGATCGATAAGCTGGAAGCAGGTGGCTTCCGGGGACAGATTATTATCGGTTACGGACTTTGTGGTAACGGTGTGGTAGGAGTTAAGACTAAACACTGCCAGCTGGTGATAGCAAAAGGCGAAGATTGCATTGATCTCCTTTTTGGTAGCCGCCAATTACACCAGCAGGACATAGTTAAGGGCAATGCCTATTACTACAGCCCGGGCTGGGTTGCCTTCAGTAAAAATATTTATACCGAATACCAGCGCTGCGTGCCCCTGTACGGCGAGGAAACCGCTCGCTGGATTGTGGGGGAAATGTTAAAGGGTTACAGCCGCATAACTTATATAGATACCGGCCTTAAGTTTGCTGCTCAGGACAGGGAGTATGTAAGAAAGATTGCGGCTACCTTTAATTTAAGCTACGATGAAGTGCGGGGGGATTTAAGCTGGTTGGCCCGCCTTTTGCGTGCCGAGGGGGATGACATTATCAAAGTTAATCCCGGCTTTGCTCTGGAGGCAGAGCAATTCCAGGGGGATTAGCTCTGAGCCCCTGTGCCTTCTGTGGCGTCCCCTATAAACCCAGCGTTCTGATACTCCAACGATGCGGGCCGTTTCTTTTAGCGAATGCCGGTTTTCTAGCAAAGAAACAATTGTTTGGATAGGTGCTTGAGGGTTTCCGGAAGCTTTTAGTTTTTGGTATAATGTCATTGGGTGGGTGTCTCCTTTCGGGGTCATTCTCTAGGCTTTGACCACTTAGATAATACCCCAGAGACTCCCACCTTTTCTAGTACCTGTTTTACTTTAGTATGGTAATGTGAACGATACTCTGGCCTTTCTACAACTTTTAAATTTGTCTCCCTTGCTCGCGGAAAACAGGTGTGATATAATCATCAGGCAAAGCTTCCCTGCTCCATATTTAGTGGGGCCACAGTCCAGAGGGAGGAGGTGTTCCGGCATGCGTAATTACGAAGCTGTTTTCGTAATTAAGCCCGACCTGGAAGCCGATGCTACTGCAGCAATAGTGGAGAAGTTTACTCAGCTGATTGCTGACCAGGGTGGCGAGGTAACCAAGTTAACCCAGTGGGGCAAAAAAAGGATGGCCTATGAAGTACGTAAGTACCGCGAGGGTTATTACGTCTTGATGGAAATTAAAGGCACTCCGGCAGTTGTCCAAGAACTGGAAAGGGTTTTTAAAATTACGGAAGAAATACTTCGCTACCTGATAACGCGCCTTGATCAAAAGGACAGCTAAAGTAAAGGCGGTGGAGAGGGTTGTTAAACCGGGTTATTTTAATTGGTCGCCTGACACGGGATCCTGAGCTGCGTTATACAGCCAGTGGCGTGGCCTTAACAACTTTTAGCCTGGCAGTAGATCGAAATTATGTAAACCAGCAGGGCGAACGGGGTGTTGATTTTATCCGTATTACTACCTGGCGTAAGCTGGCAGAGAACTGTGCCAACCACTTAAGTAAAGGACGCCTGGTTGCTGTCGAAGGACGTCTGCAGACCCGTAGCTATGAAACTCCTGAGGGCCAGAAACGTCAAGTGACTGATGTTGTAGCTGATGATGTACGTTTTTTGGACTGGCCCCGGGAGGGCAAGGGCACTGGCGCCGATAGCATCGGGCCCGATAGCTATGACCAGGATTTCAGCAATATTGGCACTGAAATAGACATGGGCGAAGATGATTTGCCCTTTTAATAAGGGGTGTGAGATTAGTTGCGGCGTGATAAGAAACGTTCCCGTAAACGGGTTTGTAGCTTCTGCGTTGATAAAATTGAGCGGGTTGATTATAAAGATGTTGCTCGCCTGCGTCGTTATATTAGCGAACGGGGCAAGATTTTACCTCGGCGCATTTCCGGTAACTGTGCCCATCACCAGCGCCAGGTAACTACAGCTATCAAACGGGCACGGGCTCTAGCTCTGTTACCATATACTGTCGAATAGTGTGATCTACCGGGGAGCTAATAACTCCCTTTTTTTATAACAGTGAGTTAGCCAGTAATTAGAACAGCGTACAATTAGGTGGCAAATGAGCAAATAGGAGCAAATAAAATGCAAAGCCAAAGAAGGGTGACAGCCCTGGCGGAGGGGGCACTGCTGGCCTCGCTGACAGCAATATTAGTACTTATTGGCTATTTTTTCCCTCCTCTGCAGTTATTAACCACTGTTGTCTGGTCAGTACCTATTCTTGTTTTAATTGTGCGTCGTGACCTGCGCCTGGGGTTAATGGCTACCTTTATTGCCGGCCTGCTGATACTTATTTTTATTGGCCCGGTTAGCGCTGTGCTTCTCTTTACCCAGTTTGCTCCCCTTGGTATTGTGTATGGTTACCTATTCAAGCATAAAACAGGGGCGGGTAAAACAGTGGCAGCCGGGAGCGC
Organism: Clostridia bacterium; assembly: GCA_012727745.1. GTDB lineage: Bacteria > Bacillota > DSM-521 > Neomoorellales > Neomoorellaceae > JAAYGJ01. The sequence continues at coordinate 13,267 of JAAYGJ010000014.1, forward strand.
TGTGTCCCTGGCGGCCTTGCTTATAAACTTTTACCTGGGCTTTCTTCTGACTGGCCTGCCGCTGGGCGGCATGGTCCAGGAGCTTGAGAATTCGATGCACCATGTTCTTGATTTTTATCAGCGTACCGGCATGCTCGATTCGTTGACAAGCCGGGGTTTGACTGTGGAGCAAGTCCAGCAAGCAATGCTGGATACGTTGAATACACTTAAAATACTTTTGCCGGGTATTCTTATCTCTGCTTCCCTGCTGGCGGCATTTGTTAATTATGTGGTAGCCGAAAAAATCTTACAGCGCTTACAGCTCATGGAAGGAGGTTTACCGCCCTTTCGTCACTGGCAGTTACCCTGGTACTTTGTCTGGGTAGTTATTGCCGGACTATTATGCTGGCAACTGGGCGACTATGCAGGTATTGCTATAGTCAGCCAGGTCGGGCTAAACCTTCTTTATATTACTATTCCCCTCTTGGTCGGCAACGGTCTGGCGGCGGTAAGCTTTTTTTTCAATAGATTTAAGTTAGCGCCATTTGCAAAATGGGCAGTGGCGGCTATTTTTCTTTTTTATTTGCCAGTTGCTTTGGTGTTTATAA
>JAAYGJ010000158.1 GCA_012727745.1 Clostridia bacterium
AGCAAGTTCAGCTCGGCGCTGGTGTCGGTGGGGAAGGCGTTGATGGCTACTACTACCGGTACGCCTAATATGTTGATGTTTTCGATATGTTTTTCGAGGTTCTCTAAGCCTTTGCGTAAGGCTTCTAGATTCTCCTGGGCTAGTTCGGTTTTGGGTACGCCGCCGTGCATCTTGAGGGCGCGGATGGTAGCTACGATGACAGTAGCTTTTCTGGGTGTTCCACGCTAAAAGCATTGAGAATAGAAATAGCTTTTTCAATTGATTGGTTTGTATAATTACGTTTTCTTTTTGCCACTCCATTTGCTTTTAACATATTGATATTACCTCGTCTTGAATAGTGTAATCGGCGCCGGCCGTATCGGTACGGCCTTTGCCCGTAAAGCTAAGGGTTTTGATATGAAAATCCTCTACCATGATGTCCGGCGCAACCCTGATTTTGAGGCAGTTACTGGCGGAATTTACGTAGATAAAGATAACCTGCTCAAGGAAGCCGATTTTGTCTCTTTACATGTTCCGCTGACGCCATCTACTACCCACCTGATTAGCACTCCGGAGTTAAAACTGATGAAACGGACCGCTATCCTGATCAACACTTCCCGCGGGCCGGTAATAGATGAAAAAGCCCTGGTCAAAGCCCTGCAAGAAAAGGAGATCTGGGGTGCTGGCCTGGATGTTTTCGAAAACGAACCGGAGCTTGCTCCTGGCCTCGCTGAACTTGACAATGTTGTTATCTGCCCCCATATCGCCAGCGCTACCTGGGAAACCCGCACTAATATGGCTCTCATGGCAGCAAAGAACTTACTGGCTGCCCTGCGGGGCGAACTCCCGCCTCAGTGCCTTAATCCGGAAGTATATAAGGGTAAGAGTTAAAGGCATTACCCCGCCAGAAAAATTAAAATAGCTCCGAGCAGAAAGATTCCCATTCTACCTGGAGCTATTTTATTTTCATGATAGTAGCTTTTATTAAACCGTTTGGCCCTGGTGACCATCTTCCTCTGCTGGGAGGCCAAAAGCTTCTCTTAATGCCCGCTTAAGCAAAACTTCTACCATATCCTTACGATAATTGGCCGGACCCCGCAGCAGGCTGTCACGGGGATGAGCTGCTTGTTTAGCCGCTGCCGCTGCCCTGGCAATAACTTCTTCCGTGGGCGGCTGGCCAATAAGGACACTTGCTGCTTCCTGGCACGGCAAAGGCCGGGGGACTACTGGAGCCAGACAAACTCGTGCCCGGGTGCATCTACCCTCTTTCAGCTTTACCCGCACGGCAACATTAAGCACCGGTAAAGACAGGGTGCGGCGGCGGGCCAGACGAGCAAAAGCTGAGGCATCCCCTGCTCCCCATAAATCTATTATAAACTTTGTTAATATTTCCTTGCTGGCATCAACCTGCGACCTGCCAACCCCGGCATAGAGGTCCTCCACTGCTACCTGGCGTTCACCGGCAGCGCTAACAATCACTGCTCTGGCTCCCAGCGCTACCAGAGCCACAGCCGTATCAGCCGCTGGCTGGGCGTTGACAATATTTCCGCCCAGCGTACCTACATTGCGCACCTGGGGTGAACCTACAGCACCGGCAGCAGCTGCTAGAGCCGGTAGCCGCTGCCGGATGAGCTCGCTAGCAGCTACCTCGGCGTGGGTAACCGCCGCACCAATGCTAATCCGATCCTTATCTGCGGAGATCCGCTTTAATTCTCCAATCCTGGTAATATCTATCAGGGCCTTAGCTTCTTTTCTCCCTTCTCTTAAATCAAGCATCAGGTCGGTGCCGCCGGCAATAATACGCCCGCCCGGGTAAACAGCCAGCATATGCAGGCACTCCTCTATTGACGCGGGCAACAGGTATTCCTGAGGCATACAAAGCCCTCCCTCGGTAAAAGTGTATCTATATTCACTAATGAGCTGAGTATTAAGTTTACTTCCTTTTCCCGGCAAACCGTTCCGGTCCCCATAACAATAAGCAACAGTTATTTTTCTTTATTAATTGCTGCTGCCGCCTTCTCTACGGCGGTAATAATTTTGTTATAACCGGTACAACGGCATAAATTGCCTGCTAAGCCCAGCTTAATCTCTTCCCGCGTCGGCGTGGGGTTGCGATCCAGCAGCGCTTTGGCACTCATAATCATTCCCGGCGTGCAATAACCGCACTGGACAGCTCCTGCGCTGATAAAGGCTTCCTGCAAAGGGTGGAGTTTGCCCCCGGGTCCTGCCAGGCCTTCAATAGTCAATACCTCCGCGCCTGCAGCTTTTAGCGCTGGATACAGGCAAGCGTTAACTGCCTGGCCATCCACAAGTACTGTACAAGCGCCACATTCCCCCTGGCCGCACCCCTCCTTGGTGCCGGTAAAACCTAAATATTCCCGCAAAACTTCCAACAAGCTAACATCTGCCGGGATTTCAAGCTGGTATTCCTGGCCGTTAACCTTTAATTCAAACTTAACCATAACCCTTCTACCTTCCTTTCTGCTACAATGTGCTGCTTCTTTTCAGCAATAAGCCAGCTGACGACTACCCTCCTAGCAGGTGAGTGGGGTCACCCGCTAGCGCCCCCATCGCCGAAATTATTTGAGGTCCTATTATTAATTCAGCAAAAATATTTTTAAACCTGCATAATTCAGGCTATTAATAGTAATTTATAACGCCGGAAAGGGTTATTTGGCTAAAACAGGGCAAAATAGGAAAGTAATAATATACTGGAGGTTATAGCAATGAGTTTAATGGAAACTTCCGGCCAGGCAGCTAGCTTTTATTCCCGCTATTTCTGGCGTTTTCTTATCTTAAGCCTGCGGCCCAAACAGTGGACAAAAAATGCTTTCGTCTTCGCCCCTATCCTTTTTTCCGGCAACCTGCTAGATATCGCTCTTCTATTACGAACAACCCAGGTGTTTATCATTTTCTGCCTGCTTGCCGGTGCTAACTACGTAATTAACGACCTGGCTGACCGGCAGAGAGACAGGTACCATCCTCGCAAAAAACACCGGCCTATTGCCTCCGGCAAGTTGGCACCCCTGGCAGCAGCTGCTGCAGCAGTTATCATCCTGAGCGGCAGCCTCTGCTGGTCTTTTGCCCTTGGCTGGCAGGTGGGGCTAATCACCCTGGTCTATACCCTCCAGACCGCTGCCTACACCTTTTTTTTAAAACATATGGTTATTATTGATGCTTTTACCGTTGCCCTGGGATTTGTCCTGCGGGTAGCTGCCGGGGCTGCCGCAATCATGGCACCCGTATCGGCCTGGCTGCTAATTGCTGTTATTCTCCTGTCCCTTTTCCTGGCTTTCTGCAAACGACGGCATGAATTGCTGATTCTCGACGAGGCAGCCAGCCACCGGGCCATCCTGGCTCAGTATTCGGTAGGATTGCTGGACCAGCTAATCACTACCGTAGCCTCGGCCACTATAGTCGTCTATGCTATCTACACGTTTCAAGGAACTGCTGCTCCCTACCTCATGTTTTCAGTTCCTCTGGTGCTTTTTGGCATCTGCCGCTATATGTATCTTATTTACTGTCGCCAGGACGGCGGCGAACCGGAAAGCCTTATCCTCAAGGACAAACCCCTGGCAGCGACCATCCTCTTCTGGTCGCTAAGTTGCTTTATCCTGCTGTACTGGCTATAAAATCTGGCTATTAATTCTATAAAACCCTGCCCGAAATTCTTTACACCATATCTTCAAAGTGTTAAAATGTAGGTGCTCAAAATAGGTTTAGTGTGATCCACGTTATTTATCCCTTCTCATAGTTGTCCTAATGGTTGGGAAATAAAGTGAATCCCTAACCACCCTGGGCAATAAAAATGAGGAGGTTTTTTATGTTCGCAGACAAAACCCTGACCTGCCGGGACTGCGGGAGAGAATTTATTTTCTCTGCCAGTGAACAAGAATTTTTTGCTGAAAAAGGATTCGCCAATGAACCGGGCCGTTGCCCCGAATGCAGGGCCGCCCGCAAGCAAAACCGGGGCGGCTTTGGCCGCGGCAATCGTCCTCAGCGGGAAATGCATGCCGCTATCTGTACCAGCTGCGGTGTCGAAACCCAAGTGCCTTTCCGCCCCAGCGGTGACCGCCCGGTGTACTGCCGCGAATGTTTCCTTAAAATCCGCGGTTATTAGAACTTTAATGAAAACTCCCTTGACCCGACCGCAAGGGAGTTTTCGTATATAATCATCTCGCTTGTAATACCAGCCACTGCGGGCATCTTTTGCTGGCAACCTTAGGTAGCGATTACAGTTTGTTCCTATTCCCCATCTTTCTGGCTCTAAGCAAAGCCAGTTCTCTTGCTTTGTTGCTAAACCAGGCCGTATGGAGGTCCTCATCAATAAGGTGATCCCAGAGCATATCAAAGAGGGGCTTCTCTCCCACCTTGAGAATTAACTGTCTATAATCGGCCATGGCTTTTTCTTCCAGAGCTATATTTGCTCGAAGAACAGTCAGGGTATTGGTCCAATTCAGCATTGTCCCGGCAACCTGCCCCAGGATGGGCGCAATAATCGCACCCAGACGAGTTGGAGTAGCGCCACGGCGCCGGATCTCAGCCGCCAGGTTAGTCACATGCCGCTGTTCAATGTCAGCTACCCGGGTCAACACCTGCCGCAGGTAAATATCGGTGGCTGCCCTGGCTTGAGTGGTGTAAAGGTCTACCTGCTCAATTTCCAGGCTATAAAACCAGTTAAGCTGGCGCAGGAGGTCTTCTTCCTTCAAAATAATTCCCCCTGCGCATAAGCTTTACCGGAAAATAAATAATTATACAGCTGAATCTGCCTGGTGGGGAACAATCCTGCCCGGTTACGCTATAGTTAATTATGGAACAGGTGTTTCCTTGTTTTAGCTCTAAATTACGCGGGGCGCGGCGACGATGTTAAATGCAAAATAGCTTCCAACACCCCGCCGGCAATAGCGCGGGCTTTATCGGAAATAGTAAAACAATGATCTCTCTGGCCGCGGGGATCCACGTCCCCGGCCTTCATGCCTTTGCTGACCTGAAGGCCGTCATGGAGAAGGCCGCGTAAAACACCGTTAATAGTAGCTTTCATCGGGATTCCATCAACTGTAGCCACCGTCTCGCCGGCAGCCACCAGGTCGCCGATGGCTCGGCAGACCTGGAAAATACCATCAGCCGGCGCTCGCAGCACCCTTTCCGCGCCATAACCCTCTATCAAACCTGGAACACCCGTATTGGCAGCCGCTTCTCCCTGCCAGATTACCCGCCCCAGGAAATGGCCCCGCTTGGTTTCCACCACAGCATGGACATCTCTGCCGGCGCAAAAGCCCGGTCCCAGGGCGATTACAATACTGGCATCATCTTTTGTCGTCCCCAGGTTAGTCTTAGCCAAAATGGCATCGACGACAATTTCCGGTTTAACGGCCTTAATTATCTCTGCCCGGGGATCAACTATTACAGCTATATCTCCCTGTCTGGTAACAGCCAGGGCTGCAGCCGCTTCGTCAACTAAACGGGCTGTAACTCCTTCTACCGTAACTTTATTATCATAAACTGCGCTTGCAAAGGCCACCGTGCGGCGAATTACCGTCGGCCTGGCTATCTCGGTAATGATTACCTGAAAGCCAGCCTGGTGCAAGCGGTGCGCCACGCCGCTGGCCAGATCGCCGCCGCCCTTAATAACCACTAATTCCCGCATCCAGCTGCCCCCTCTATAAAAAAATGAGAAGTAAAAAATGCGAGGTAAGGAATAATTATATTTTACATCAGTTCATAATAAGGGGCAAGGGTTTATTCTTTCAGCAACCATTGCCGGTAATCGGCCATGGTATCAATGTCTTTTAATACACCCGGGCAATCCACCTCGACAGTTAAAAGCTCTTGGGGGTGTGACTTGATAACTTCCCTGGCACCCGTATCTCCCTCAAGCTGTAGCAAGAGGGGCCATAGCTTACGATCGATCAGGACCGGGTTGCCGCGCTGGCCCCGGTAAGCAGGTGCAACAATTTTTTTATTATTTTTCAGGTAAGCTGCTGCCAGCTGCTGCATAACCTGTGCCGTAACCCCGGGCTGGTCAGCCAGCACAAAAAACGCCGCCTGCATATCCGGCGGTTGAGCAGCGAGGCCAGCTTTAAGTGAAGCACTGAGGCCACGGCGATACTGGGGGTTAACAGCTATATTAACAGGCAAACCCGCCAGGGCAGCAGCCACCCTCTCGGCCTCGTAACCGGTAACCACAACAGTTGGGCCTAAATCTGCCGCCAGAACATTGGTCAGCGTCCGCCGCACCAGGGGATGACCCCCCAGGGGAAGGAGTTGCTTGACCCGCCCCAGCCGCTCTCCGGAGCCGGCCGCCAGCACTATTATTCCTACCGGGCCGGGCCGGGTTGCTGCTGCTGGCAACAACTGGCGCACCGGATAGGATGTGGCCACCGCTCCCAGGATAACCCTGTCACAGCCATCTTTTAATATTTCGGTGGCCATTGCTCGCCCTGCTGCTAACAGGTCATAGTCCTCCGCCTGGTTTAACAGAACCGCCCAGCGGGCTGTAGCTGGGACCGCTTTACGTCCCCCGGCCGGGTGCAGCAGCACCCGGGTCAGGTCAGCGGCAGCAAGCAAAGCTCCCTGTTCTTTACCGCTAAGCTCTGCCACTATTTCTGAACGGTAAACATAGGGACGGGCCAGCGGGCTCCCGATCACTTTTAAGCCCGCCAGCGTCACTACCAGAGTTGTCTGGGGTGGGATAACAGGCTCATGTCCCGCCGGGGCCTTAAACCATGCTCCGGCAGCCCCATCAGCCTCCAAAAGCAAATAGTCAATATCAAGTTCCTTTAAAGCCGCTACTGCCGCCTCATCCAGACCGGTCGCCTTACCCTGGCGATTAACCCCGGAAGCGCAGGTAAGCAAGTGTTCGTACTTTAACCGTTTTTGAACCTGCTCTGCCAGCAGGCGGCTGTCGCTAGCGATAATCGGGTCAGCCAGTTGTTCTAACTGACTTAAAAACATTTTCGTCGTCGGGGCGACCACAACCCTCTTACCAACCGCGGCCAGTTCCCGGGCCAGGCAAACAAGGGCCGAAGTTTTACCCCCCGCCCCTACAAAAGCAATAACTTCCTGTTCTTTTAAGTTCAAGGCCTGGTGTAGCTGCATAAATTGCCCCTCCCCAGGTTAAGACGCCACCATCCAGGCAAAATCATGCTAAAGCTACCAGGGGTTCAATGAAAACGTCCATGACCCCGCCACAGACCATGCCTTCATCGGCAGCCGTATCGGCAGTCATATCCAGGTGGTAGATCGTCGGACAACCCCTTTTTATAACCTCTAAGGCTTCTTGGCGCACTGCCGCTTCAGCACAACCGCCACCAATGGTGCCAGTAATGCTGCCATCGGCGCTAATGAGCATCTTGGTGCCTGCCTCCCGGGGCGCCGAACCTTTTACCTGGATGACCGTTGCCAAAGCGCAGGGCTGCTTTTGCTCTAATAATGCCAGTGCCGCTTCAATCAGCTCCCGGTCCATATCATTTTCCCCCTTTGTCATTATTTATGTTCCTCATGGCCTGGTTACTGGATACAGTCCGGCTTATTTGCCGCGCCGATAGACCTGGATTATCTGGGCCAGAATACTGATGGCAATCTCTGCCGGTGTTTCGCCGCCGATATCCAGGCCGATAGGGGAATGGACCCGCTGTAAAAGTTCCGTGGCTACACCCTCCGCCTCTAGTAACTCTAAAACCCCCTTGGCGCGCCGCCGGCTGCCGATCATGCCAATATAGGCCGCCGGTGATCCTATCACAGCCCGCAGACATTCATAGTCAGAGCGGTGCCCCCGGGTAACTATGGTGATAAATGTCATCGGACCAATTTTTATTTGCTTAAGAGCTTCAGTAAAACTGTTGCAAATAATCTTGTCCGCTGTCGGGAAAAGGGCCCGATTGGCAAAATCAGGCCGGTCATCAACTACCGTTACCCGGTAACCGGCTATTTTCCCCACTGCCGCTACCTGCTGGCCGACATGGCCACCGCCGAGGATTAAAATTTCAGGGCGGGGCACTACCGGCTCCAGGAAAACGGTAACAGCAGTATTGCCCGCCTCCAGGGTTTCCAGTACAGGGCGGTGCTTCGCCAGGACCTCCGGCGCCAGCCCGGCTACCTTTTCGTCCAGTTCCTTGCTCCCCAGGCTGCCGTGCTGTACCTCCCCAGTCCACAGGAGGCTGTTGCCTGCGGCCACTCCTGGATAATCGCCGTTTATCTTAACTATAGTTGCAGCAACTGCCTGTTTTTGCTCCTCCAGGGCGTCCAGCAGTTGCCGTAAAAACGCTGCTTTAGCCACATCCCTACCCCTTTGCTGAAAAAATATTTTGTCTGCAACACGTTACTTCTCCTGAGTTATATTGCCACGCGCTGCCGGTTTCTTGCTTGCTGTCTCCTGTGAAATACAAAAATCGACAAACTCTGCCATGCTATCTACAATCGCATCGGGCTGGGCTGCCAGCAAACGTTCCCGGGGTATCTTACTCCAGCCGGCAGCCACGCTGGTAACGCCTGCTGCCCGGGCCGCCATAATATCGTGGGGGCTATCCCCAATCATCACAACCTCGGCAGGGTCAAGTCGGAGCAATTCAACCCCTTTCAATACCGGATCGGGCTGTGGTTTATAGCTGCTAACGTCATCCATGGTAACAACTGCCTGAAAATAATCCTGCAGGTCAAATAACTGTAAACCGTACAAAGTTGTCTGGCGTGCCCGCGAAGTAACCACCCCTAATTTAACACCCGCTGCCCGGAGCTGCCTTAACCCTTCTTTTACCCCCGGGCAGAGATATACCAGGTCATCAAAATGTTCATCACTGAAGCGGCGATATTCAGCAATCATTTCGTCTACTTTATCCGGCACAAAAGACGCCAACCCCTCCCGCAGGGTCATACCAAAGTAGGGAAATAGCTCTTCTGTTTCAATAGTCCGGTTCAGGTGGGACCTTAAAACATGTTGGAAGGATTTAACTATCAATTCGGTAGTATCCACCATGGTCCCGTCAAAATCGAAAAGCACGCCCGCAAACAATATAATCCCCCTATCTACAATATAAATGTGAGGCTTCAGAGGATACGTAACACATCTGGCTCCCGATTTACAGTTCTTTCTCGAACTCAATCCTCACAATTGTTCTTTAAGTAGCTTGTTTACCAGGCCGGGATTGGCTTTGCCTTTAGTAGCTTTCATCACCTGGCCTACCAGAAAGCCCAACGCTTTCGTTTTGCCGTTACGATAATCCTCAACCACTTTCGGGTTGGCAGCCAGCACTTCAGCAACGATCTGTCCCAGGGCAGCAGCATCGCTAATCTGGATTAAGCCCTGCTCCTCCACTACCTGCCTCGCCCCCTTACCGCTAGCAAACATTTCCTCTAGTACCTGTTTAGCAATCTTGCCACTGATAGTTCCTTCCTGCTGCAGCTGTAAAAGTGCAGCCAGCTCTTGCGGCGGCACCGGTGCTTGCCCCGGCTCCAGGTTATGGGCATTTAACAAACGGGAAAAATCGCCCATGAGCCAGTTGCTTACAGTCTTGGCATCAGGATATAGGGCTACAGTGCGGTCAAAGTAATCAGCCAGCTCTTTAGAACTGGTAATGACCTCAGCGTCATAAAGGGGCAGACCATAATCATCGATTAGCCGCTGGCGACGGGCATCAGGTAATTCGGGCAATTCCTGTCGCACCCGTTCAATCCAGGCGCTATCTATCTCTATCGGCACCAGGTTTGGCTCGGGGAAACAACGATAGCCGCTCGATTCTCCTTTAACGCGCATTACAGTCGTGACACCACGGCTTTCATCCCAGGCTACGGTAGCTGGCTGTACCTGCTCGCCATTTTCCAGCAGGTTAACCTGGCGCTCAATTTCATATTCTAAAGCTCGCTGTAAAGAACGGAAAGAGTTCATGTTTTTTACTTCGATCTTGGTGCCATAAGTACTGCTACCCCGGGGTCTTACTGATACGTTGGCGTCGCAGCGCAGCGAGCCTTCCTCCATCTTGCAGTCGGAAACATCCAGATAGTGCAGTATAGTTCTCAGTTTTTCCATATAGGCCCGGGCTTGGGCCGGTGAACGCAGGTCAGGCTCCGAAACAATCTCCAGCAGGGGCACTCCGGTGCGGTTGTAATCCACCAGGGAATAGCCCCCGTCAGGTCCGTCTATGTGGATTAATTTGCCGGCGTCTTCTTCCATATGTACCCTGGCAATACCAATCACTAATTCCTCGCCGTCAACATTAATCTTTAAATGGCCGTTACTGCCTATCGGCATATCAAACTGGGACCATTGAAAATTTTTCGGTACGTCAGGGTAATAGTAGTGTTTGGGATCAAACTTGCAGTAAGAAGCCACCTGGCAGTTTAAAGCCAGTGCCGTTTTAATCCCGAACTCTACTACTTGGCGATTGGTCACCGGCAAGGTTCCGGGTAGCCCCAGGCAAATAGGGCATACCTGGGTATTAGGTTCAGCACCAAAGGAGGTAGAACAAGAACAAAATATCTTGGATTTGGTCTTTAGTTCTACATGGACCTCCAGACCGATAATTGCTTCGTATTCCATTTATGCCACCTCCAAGGCCGGTCGCCGCCGATGATATTCGGTGTTCTGTTCAAAAGCATAAGCTACCTGCAACAGCCTGGCCTCGGCGAACGATGGCCCGATAAGCTGCAGGCCCACAGGTAAACCCTGGCTAAAACCGCAGGGTAGGGACAGGGCAGGTAAGCCTGCCAGACTGACAGCGCTGGTATATGAGTCAGCCGCAGCCATAGCCAGCGGCTTTTTGTTACCCTTTTCACCCAGACGGAAAGCTACCATCGGCTCGGTTGGTGTTACCAGCAAGTCATATTTGTTAAAAGCAGCCTCAAAATCCTGGCGAATAAGGGTACGGACTTTGGCAGCCTTAAGGTAAAAGGCCTCATAATTACCGGCCTCAAGGGCATAGGTGCCAAGCATAAGGCGGCGTTTAACTTCGGGCCCAAAACCCTCGGTGCGGGTGTTAATATTCATTTCTTCAATATCCCGTCCCGGCACCCGTAAACCAAAGCTAACCCCGTCATAACGGGCAAGGTTGGAGGAAGCCTCAGCATATGCCACCAGATAATAGGTCGGCAGGGCATACTCGGTATGGGGCAGGGAGGTTTCTTCGCAAATGGCGCCCAGCTCCGCCAATTTATCTATAGCCCGGCGGACTATGGCCGCTACTTCCGGGTCCAGACCATCAGCAAAGTACTCCCGGGGCACTCCTATCTTTAAACCCTTAATATCAGTATTTAAGGCGGCCCGGTAGTCCGGCACCGGCAGATCGGCAGTAGTGCAATCACTCGAATCGTGACCGGCAACCGCGTTCAGGATTAAAGCGCAATCAGTAACATCACGAGTCAGAGGCCCGATTTGGTCCATGGAAGGGGCAAACGCTATCAAACCGTGACGGGAAACTCGCCCGTAAGTTGGTTTCAAACCTACCACGCCGCAAAAGGCCGCCGGCTGGCGGATACTGCCCCCTGTATCCGAGCCAAGCGTATAGAATGCTTCCCCGGCAGCTACCGCTGCCGCTGAACCTCCGCTGGAACCTCCCGGTACCCGTTCCAAATCCCAGGGGTTGCGAGTAGGAAAAAAGGCCGAGGTCTCGGTTGTCGCTCCCATAGCAAATTCATCCATATTTAATTTGCCTAGCAAGATCGCTCCTGCTTCTTTAAGACGGCTAACTACGGTAGCCTCGTAAGGAGGTACCCAGTCAGCCAACATCCGGGAAGAACAGGTTGTCCTTATCCGTACGGTACAGATGTTATCCTTCAAAGCCATAGGAATACCTGCCAGAGGACCAAGGGTTTCTCCCCGACTGCGAGCCGCATCAACGGCCCGGGCCTGGGCAAAAGCCTCCTCAACAGTCCGGGTAACAAAAGCCTGCACCCGACTATCCACTGCTTCAATACGATTAATAGCAGCTTCCGTTGCTTCAACAGCGCTCACCTGGCGGCTTTTAAGCAGCTCGCCCAGCTCGTGAGCTGTTAATTCACATAAATTCATCTATTCATCCTCCCACCTAAACTACCCGTGGTACCTTAAACTGACCTTCACTAACTTCCGGCGCGCCGGCCAGGGCCTTATCACGGGGTAAACCCGGCCGGACAAGATCATCACGAAAAACATTTCTTAAAGGGAGAATATAGGCAGTAGGCTCCACCGCTGAAGTGTCCAGGTCATTCAATTTATCCACGTATTCCAAGATGGCATTCAGCTGTTCAGTATAAGCCGCTTGTTCCTCGGGAGTAAGCTTTAAACGAGCCAGCAGGGCAATACGTTCAACTTCGGCTGCAGTAATGGTCACAATCTCCACCACCTTTATTATTCAGGCTTACTTACAGCCTAATTATAACAAAAGCTACCTGGCAGGGCAATGACCGCCGTTTTACGCTAAACTCTACCCAAAAGCAAAGTTAGGGCCACCCAAAAGTATCCCGGCGATAATCAACAGCCGGAAAGCTTGCCGGAAGATAATCTCA
>JAAYGJ010000159.1 GCA_012727745.1 Clostridia bacterium
ATATTGGTTTAAAGAAAGAAGAGAAAGTTGAACCCGGAAATTTTGAAACTATGTGCAACCCCGTCGGCCAGGCCTATTTATTGAATGAAGAAAAAACAGATTTTAATATTGTGGTAGGCTTATGCGTCGGTCATGATGCATTATTTTTCAGGTATTCTAAGGCGCCGGCAACTGTTTTAATTGTTAAAGATAGAGTATTGGCTCATAATCCTGCCGGTGCGTTATATTGCAGCGAAGGTTACTACGAGAAAAAACTTAATATCAACAGATAGATTAAGAAGGACTTTTCGGCGCAGAGGGTGAATAATACTAGGAGTACAGTAGAGAAGTAATACAATAAAGAAGAGGTGAAAGCATGACCAGAAAGATAAAGATTGTTGATACTACCTTAAGAGATGGCGAGCAAACTGCAGGTGTGGTTTTTGCCAACAGTGAGAAGTTGCACATTGCCAAGATGCTTGATGCCATCGGCGTTGACCAGATCGAAGCCGGAATCCCGGTAATGGGCGGTGACGAGAAAAAGGTAATTAAAGAAATCGTTGATGCAGGTTTGCGGGCCAGCATTATGGGCTGGAACCGGGCGGTAGTTGCAGATGTCCAGCATTCGATTGACTGCGGCTGTGACGCAGTGGCTGTATCGATTTCAACCTCCGACATCCATATTAAAAACAAGCTAAAAAGCACCCGGGAAAAAGTAATTGAGTCCATGAGCCGGGCCTGTGAATTTGCTAAAAAACATAACCTTTATGTTTCAGTTAATGCGGAGGATGCCAGCCGCGCTGACCCGGAATTTTTAATTAAGTTTGGCCGGGCGGCGAAAAATGCCGGCGCCGATCGCCTGCGTTTTTGTGACACTATCGGGTTGATGGAACCGTTCGGAACTTATGAAAGAATAAAGTGGTTGATTGAAGAAGTGGGCCTGGATGTAGAGATGCACATGCATAATGATTTTGGCATGGCTACGGCTAATACTCTGGCCGGTATTCGTGCTGGAGCGACCTATGCCGGGGTCACTGTGGTAGGCCTGGGGGAAAGGGCTGGCAACGCTGCCCTGGAGGAAGTGGTTATGGCCCTGAAGTACTTGGAAAATATCGACCTTAATTTCAAGACCGAACAGTTTCGCGAGCTAGCTCTGTATGTTTCCCGGGCAGCGGGACGGGAGTTGCCAATTTGGAAATCAATCGTAGGCACTAATATGTTTGCTCACGAGTCAGGCATCCATGCGGACGGGGCATTAAAGGATCCCCGCACCTATGAGCCTATCACTCCCGAAGAAGTTGGTCTAGAACGCCAGATCGTTATTGGCAAGCACTCCGGTACGGCTTCGATTAAGAATAAGTTCAAGGAATACGGCATCGAACTGGAAGAGCAGGAGGCTGCCGTTATCCTGGAAAAAGTAAGGGCCCTTACTGTAGACGTGAAGCGGCCGCTGTTTGATAAAGAGCTAGTTGCCATTTATGAAGAGTCGCTGGGCAAAAGGACAATCGAGCTGGAGAAATAAGCTATATAAAATTTTGTTGGCGATTGAGAAGGGAGAAACTGCATAGCTTAGCTGCCTTCCAGGGAAAACTAGTTCTAACATATTCCTGGGAGGTAAGCACTTTGGGTGATAAAAAGCGTAGCCGATTCATAAATGATGACAAGACCCGCTGGCAGCAAATGCGGGCGGCGGAATATCCCGGTGGGGTTGTAGTTGACCCGGTACCGATCACCAGTGGCAGTGAAGTAACAGTCCTTTATCATGGATTGTTGCGTAATGATGGCGCTGACCAGGTCTGGTTGCGTACCGGTTATGGCGACTCTCGCAACTGGCAAGATGTCAGCGACCATCGCATGGAATATACCGACTATGGTTTCGTTAAGACTTTTAAAGTAGAAAATTCCAGCCGGCTGAACTTTTGTTTCAAAGACAGCGCTAATAACTGGGATAATAACAACGGTCTCAACTGGAGCTTTGAAATCCATAACGGCGGATAATATTTAAAGAACCGAGAAACATCTACCCCCCTTCTAGCCTACTCAGGCGTGAAGGGGGTTTTTAGCACAGGAAGCTCTTATTTAGGGCAAGCAGGTATTGGTCAGATGAATTGTTTTTCTGTTAGATAGGAAGCAGCTAATTCAGGCGGCGTGGGATTGATATACATCCCTGTGCCCCATTCAAAGCCAGCCATAATAGTTAGGCGGGGTAAAATTTCCAGGTGCCAGTGCTGGAAAGATTCTTTTTGGCGCAGGGGGGCAGTATATAATACCAGGTTATAAGGTGGATCATCAGCAACCTGTTGAAGCCGTCCCAGGAGTTTCTGCAGAAGAGAGGCTAATAATTTCAATTGTTCATTGTCACAATCGGAGAAATCGGCCTGGTGTCGCCGTGGTAAAATCCATATTTCCAGGGGAAAACGGGAAGCAAAGGGACAAAAAGCGATAAACCCGGAGTTGGAGCTGATTATCCTGCTGCCTGCATGTAATTCGGCTGCAATTATATCGCAATAAAGGCATCAATTTTTCGCCTGCCAGTAGTTTTTTGCTTGATTTATTAAATTGTTTTACTGCAGGTGGTAGTACCGGGGTTGCTATAAGCTGACTATGGGGGTGTTCCAGGGAAGCCCCGGCGGCGCGGCCATAGTTTTTAAAATGCTGGATATACTGCAATCTGTCATCATGCTGCAGTTGCAGGTAGCGTTGCCGCCAGCTCTGTAGTACCAGGAAAGCATGGTCCGGTTGCAGGTCGGGGAAAAAGGTATTATGCGCAGGTCCTTCGATAACTACCTCATGAACACCGCTACCTTGCCTAGTTTGGAACAGGCTATTGCTAACAGTTATTGTACCGTCTTCCGGCGCAAGGGCAGCGAATTTATTGGGGATTACCCTTACCTGCTAGCCGGGAGTATCGGGCCTGCTGCCTCTAGCCCGGAAGGCAAAAACTTCGGGAGGCGTTCCTTTCTCGTTGCCGGGACAAAAGGGACAGTTTATCTCCCCTTTACCCTGGTAGGGCGGAGACTTAAAATCGGAAGGCCGCCGGGAACGTTCGCTGGCAATAATAACCCAGCTGCCACGCACTGGATCAAAGCGCAATTCAGACATAGGTTGACCTCCGGGGCAGAGAATATATTAGCTAGTTTTTTCTCTGCGGCGTAAAATATGCGGATTGGTTCAAGTCTGGCAGAGGATATACTCTGGAACAGGCCCAGCTACAAAAATCGAGCACATTTTACTGCCGATTAAGCAATTAAGGCTGGCTTTTATCGCCTGGTTTATTTTAACGGTGCTATTGCATAAATTTCTGAATAATTTTAGCATGTCTTAGAAGGGGAAATGTTCGCTGGGTAGTAGCC
>JAAYGJ010000160.1 GCA_012727745.1 Clostridia bacterium
ATATAGCTCAGTAGGTAGAGCGTCGCCTTGGTAAGGCGGAGGTCACCGGTTCAATCCCGGTTATGGGCTCCAGCGAAAAATAATATTATAAAGCACTCCGTTCCCCAGAGGGACAGAGTGTTTTTTTATTTGGAGCAGCTTTATATTAGCCCACACTACGCAGCCACAACTTTTATTTTCCAGCCAGAGTTGATATACTTGAGGCGAGGTGAAGAAAATTGGCCCTTACCTGTGGGATTATCGGTTTACCCCTGGTGGGTAAGACAACGCTATTTAATCTAATGACGCAGGCTAAAGCGGAAACCTCGGTTTATGCTGGGCGCACCAAGACCAATATTCGCACGGCCCCTATTCCTGACCCGCGCCTGGATTTCCTGGCTTCCCTTTACCAGCCCCGCAAATTTACGCCTGCTACTTTAGGGATTATTGATGTACCCGGCCTGACCAGAGGGACGGGTGCAGCTTTCCTGGCTTCTGTGAGAGAAGTAGATGCCCTGATTCATGTTGTTAGGGCTTTTGCCAGTGAAGAAGTTATTCATGTTCAGGGGAATATAAACCCGCTCCGTGACCTGGAGACAATTAATGCCGAGCTTTTACTGGCGGACTTGCAGCTGGTGGAGACTAGGCTGGAGCGAATTGCTGCCAGCAAGAAAATCAAAGGTGAAATGCTATTTGAACAAGCACTCTTAAAACGTTGCCGGGAAACCCTGGAAGAGGAGAAGCCATTGCTTGAAGCTGGCTTTACCGATGAAGAATGGCGGGGTTTACAGCATATGGGCTTTTTGACTACCAAGCCTATGATTGTGGTCGTTAATATTGATGAAAACCAGTTGCAGCAGGGCCATTATCCCGGCGAAAAAGAAGTAACTGCTTATACCAGTGCTAGGGGTATCCCGGGTTTAACTTTATGTGCCGGGCTGGAGGCAGAAATCGCTTGCCTGGAGCCGGAAGAACGGCAAGAATTTTTAGATGAGCTGGGCATCACAGAGCCGGGAATTGATCGCCTGGCCCGGGCTATTTATAATCGCCTGGGGCTAATATCTTTTCTTACTGCCGGAGAGGATGAGGTCCGCGCCTGGACAATCAAAAAGGGCACCAACGCCCGGGCTGCGGCCGGCAAAATCCACAGTGATATGGAACGGGGTTTTATTCGCGCGGAAGTTGTCGCCTATACTGACCTGGAAAAGCAGGGCGATATGAATAAAGCCAGGGAGAAGGGCTTGGTACGCCTGGAAGGAAAAGACTATATTGTCCAGGATGGGGACATAATTAATTTTCGATTTAATGTCTAGTAGCTGTTACAAGGTACATAACAGGATTTACTAATTTTTATCCCCCTCGGGGGATTTTTTATTTTTACCATTCGGTGTCGCTGCTGGAATATGTTGCAATGCAGTGTAACCATTAAAAATACAGAGGCATAAATTAAAGTAAAGGTTGGGGATAAATAGGCCTTTTACGAGCTTGTTGCAGGGGACTTCAGGCTGTTTATCCCAAACTAGGTTACAGGATAATTTTAAGATCAAGGAGGAATTAAACATGGGACTATTTGATGGTGGTTTCAAAGACAAAAAAGCTTTTACCCTGTTTTTAATCCTAATCCTGCTTATCTTAAGCTGGTTATAGGGTAATTTATTAAGTAAGGAGGAATTAAGTATGGCGGACAGCATGGGATTATTTGGCGGTATTTTTAAAGACAAAGAAGCTTTTACCTTGTTCCTGATCCTGATCCTTCTTATTTTGAGTTGGTTATAGATTAAACAGAAACTAACATGCAGAGACAAATACTCAAAAGGACGCCAGTGGCAGTGGCGTCCTTTTGAGTCAGGGGAAGGGCAATTATTACGGGCTACAAGATTGGGCTAGCTGAAAGCGACAAAAAAGAAGCCGCTAATGATTAATGCCAGGCCAACAAAACGCAGCGGCGGCTGAGCCTCGCCAAGAAATAACCACGAAGCCAGAAAAACAAAGACATAACTCAGGCTAACCATGGGATAAGCATAGCTTAGAGGGACAGCGGCAAGTACTTTTAACCACAGCAAGAAACTGGAAGCAAAAGCAAACAGCCCGGCCCAAATGTATATACTTGTGATTAATTTGAGCAACCCTATCAGGCTATAGCTGATATTTCCGAGCTTGAGAACAGCAATCTTAAGCAGTACCTGAGCCGTTGCCCCCAGGAGTACTGAGGCCAAGATTAATAGTATTGCAGGCATTCGGCTTTCCTCCCGAATGTATTATCTCCTGTAATATAGAATGCTCAATTAAGGGGCATAATTAGTCTGCCAAACGGAATTATTTTACAGTTGGCGGATATAATATAGAACAAACTAGCAGGAAAAGGCTATTAAATGTAGAAATATCTTCGAACAAAAGAGGAGGCAAAAGAAGATGGCCAAGCAAAAATTTGAACGCACGAAACCGCATGTTAACGTAGGGACGATAGGGCACGTTGACCACGGCAAGACCACATTGACGGCAGCGATGACA
>JAAYGJ010000161.1 GCA_012727745.1 Clostridia bacterium
CTCCATTATTAGGAGCCCAGCTATACAGTTTTTCTTTTTTCAGCTGTCTACTTGACAGGGTGCAGTTCACGCGCTGCCGGGTTTGGCGATCAACCTACTTGAAGTATCGTTGCCAACTCTTATAGGTCTTTTCATTGCGCTTTACAATTGCCCCTATAAGAATAATCTTTAACATTTTTGGGCTTAATCTGGTACATTATCCCCGGCCTCAATTTCCCCTATGATTTCAAAGACATTTTTATCCTGAGGGTTTACGGTAGGCTGTTCAAATATCTTGCGGGCCAGTTTAGTATCGTGCATACATTCATAGGTATCAACTAATTCTTTATAAGTATCGATATTGAGCAGGACACCTTTAACCTCGTTGTTCTTGATGATAAATATGGGCTTTTTTTCAGCTGCCTTTAGATATTTGCCGAAAGATCTGGACAAAGCGGTAGAACTCACTAGAGATCTAATATTTATTTCCATTATTCACACCTCTTTATGGATAATTATACACAAAATTAAACGCAAATCAAGACATGGGCTTGGCTTACTTCAGCCGCCACCTTTATGCGCAAATTGCTTGATTGGATATCGCAATTATGATAAATTCACGCAAGAGACAGAACTTCAGGCTCGGCTGACGGCGGTAGGTTAAACATGGAGGTGGCGCTGGTGGGTAGCAAATATCTTGAGCGCGGCAGTGCTTACGGTGACTTTGACAGAATGCAGAAGCTACTGCAAAAGAGGCAGGCCCAGGAGCAGGAGCGGCGGCGCGAGCTGGCCTGGCAGAAGGCCCGGGAAGTGGCCGAGTTTTTACGTTCTGACCATGGCGCTGCTCGAGTGCTGCTCTATGGTTCCCTGGCCCGGGGCGATTTCCACCAGTTTTCCGATATTGATCTCTATGTGGAGGGTTTTACCGGCCCCTACTGGCGCATGCTGGCCAAAGCCGGCCGTCTGGCATCTCCCTTCGACATTAGCGTTGTTTGTGCCGAAGATGCCCGGCCCTCATTAAAGGAAGCTGTTTCGCGGGAAGGGGTCGAACTGCCCTGAAAAATACCTGAGGGCAAGAACGGTAACATCTTGACAACTGTAAATATTGCCCTTAAGCTTATAATGAAACTAAACCAGGATTTGCCTGAATTGGGTGGAATGATTCAGGGAGGATGCCCATGGATAACGAAAAGTTTCAACAATTGGTACTAAATAAACTTGAAGAGCTGTCCACAGGGCAGAAAGAACTGCGAGAAGGCTTTGGTGCATTAGCAGAAGGCCAGAAAGAGCTGCGGGCGGACTTCAGGGCACTGGCCGAAGACCAGAAAGAGCTGCGGGAAGGCTTCAGGTCATTAGCCGAAGACCAGAAAGAACTGCGAGATGGCTTTAAAGCATTAGTACATAGCCAGAAAGAGCTTGTTGCCGGTCAACGCCGGTTAGAGAGGGAATTAGCCGAGGTCAAGCAGGATGTTAAAGAAATTAAAAGAGAGCTTCGCTTTGTATGGGAAGATATTAAAAAATTGGATATGCGCTTATCAAAACAGGAGAGCGAGATAGTTTATTTGAAACAATTAAAGTGATTATTTTTAGCTGCCAGGCATTGGCGGCCATTTTATTTGGGTTAAAATATAGCTTATTAACGACCAAGTTGGCTGGTTGGGAGCGGTGTAATGTTCAGGAGATTGTTGTTAACCCTGGCGGTTATTTTTTTTATGTTAAGTTTGTCGGGTGAGGCGTATGGGACAATTAGCTGGACCCGCACGGGGGTGCCGGTAGTTTCGGTGGTACGGGCCGATATAGTCGTCTACGGCGGGGGCCTGGCTGGCTGCGCGGCGGCTTGGAAGGCAGCTTGTGCGGCGCCGGATAAGCGAGTGGTGATGCTGGTCCCCTACCCTGAGGCGCGCTACGGCGGCCTGGCAACGGTGGGAGGGCAGAACTTCTGGGACCTGCGCTACTGGAAGCGGGACGGCAGCCTGGTGCAGGGTGGTTCCTTTGCTGAATGGCTGGCGGCGACAGGGCCTTTCTACAGTCCGGACGCGCTGGCAGAGCGGATTGCCGCCGACCTGGGCGGGCTGGCTAATCTTGAAACATACTGGGCTACTGATATTAGCGCCGTCTATAAGGACAGGGAGGGGCGCCTGCAAGCCCTGGCCCTGCAGAGGCTGGAGCGGGATGACAGCGGCGCCGTTGTCTGGGCTGCTAGCCGGGCTGGCGATGTCAACAGCGGCAGCAGCGTTGGGGCTACGGCTAGTGGTGATGCAGGTGCCGGCAGCGATGGCGGTCGCGCTAACGTCGGGGCCGCTGCTGTAGGGGTTTTTGCAGAAGGTAGTCGTGGCGCGGGGGGCGAAGATGCCGGCGCTGTTGCCGGTGGAAGTCCTAACGGCGCTACTCTCCTGGAGGCGGTGATCTTCATTGACGCTTCCGAGGACGGCCGCCTCAGCCGCCTGGCCGGGGCCGGGGTTACGGTTGGCCGGGAGGACTGGCCGGCAGAGTTTCAGGCGAACGATTATGGCGACGGAGTCTTATGGCCGCGCCAGCAGGCGTCTAGCCTGATGTTTAAGGTTAGGGGGGTCAAGCCGGGCCGTTATGACGATATGATTTTCCGTCAGGAAAACGGTGCTTGGGGAGCTTACGGCGGCCTGGAAGTTTACATAAACGATGAGGTTTTGCGCGCTTTCAATGAGCGCCATGGCCCCCGGGGTTTTGCCTTGAAGCCTTTGAACGCCGCCCAGGACGGTCCCGGCAGTTCGGAATGGTGGATTAATGCCCTGCTGATTTTTAACGTTGACGGGCGGGCCAATGCCCGTGACCGCGGGACAGATGCTTATCCTGCTGATATGGCGCCGGGAGCGCTGGATACGGATACTGCCTGGCTTAAGGCCAGGGAGATGCTCGCTAACCCGGACTTTATAACTGCACTGCGCCGCTTTCAAGGTTTTGAGGAGGCCCAATTGGTCAGGGATGAGCGAGGGGAGCCGGTTACCGGCGCCATGCTCTACCTGCGGGAAACAGTACATACGGTCTTTGAGCCTGGCCCTGCCGGGCCGGGGAGCGATGACCGCAATTATGCCCTGACTACGGCAGCAGTTTATGGTGCTGGAGAGGGGCCGGCTGACGGGGTCGATGCTAAATATTATGTAAACCGTATCGGCTTAGGCTTCTACTGGCAGGATGTTAATGCTTACCATTTTGCCGATTTAAAAGGACCCGATGGCCTTTATCACTGGCCGGTAACGCCTTTCCTCCGTCCCGATTATCCCCTGACGGCGCCAGGGCCTGATGCCTGGCCCCGGAACCCGGTCTACCTGCCCTTTGAAGTGTTGCTGAGCCGCTCAGTGCCCAACCTGTTAATTCCCGGCTATGCTACCGGTATGTCATCGCTGGCCTGGGCTTCCTTGAGGGTGCTGCCCAACCAGTGCGTCCTGGGCGATGCGGCCGGGGTGGCTGCTGCCTATGCGGTAAATACGGGGCGCCTGCCGGGGGAATTTACCAGCACGGAGGTAGCGGCGGTCAGGGAGATGCTCAAAGGGTTTGGCGCCAGGGTCGATAAATGAGATACATTTATTTACAAACATTCGCCGGGAGTGGGCAGGAAAGCAGACTACCGCTGCCGAATAATTCGTTCTATTAACTCTTCATACACCTTATACATCTAATATCAGAGCTTTGCCTAGCCAGTGCGCATCGTGATGGAATGAAAATTATAGCCTTCGGGTGTGTATAGGCTTGCCGGAGGATGAAGTGTGAGGTGGGGAGTTGGAAGTGGGATAACTGGGAATTATTTTTGCAAGGGATATTTTGGGGAGGAAAGAACTGGATGGTTAAACTCGGGCGCCGCTGGCTAATTTTTGTTGCTTTAGTTTTAATCGCTTGCCTGGGCTTTAATGTTGCGGCGGCAACTGCTGCTGCCGCTCCTGCAGTTGCTGCAACACCGGGCTGGCCCCTGCTGGACGAAGTGCGCGAACTGGCAGAGGAAAATTATGTTAACCCTGTTAATGAAGCTGCTTTAGAAGAAGGCGCTGTCCGGGGAATGCTGGAATGCCTGGGCGACCCTTACAACGAGTACATACCGCCTGGGCAGGTATCTCAGTATACTGCCTCCCTTGGCGATGAATATATCGGTGTGGGCGTGGTACTTACAATCCTTGAGGGACAGGTAGTAGTAAGCAGCGTCATTCCCAATTCGCCGGCAGCCCGGCAGGGGCTGAGGGCCGGGTCAATTTTGCTGGCTGTTGATGACCGGCCGCTTAAAGGGCTGTCCCTGGAAGAGGTTGCCGGGCTATTGCGGGGAGAATCAGGGAGCAGCGTTGAGTTGACTGTTTCTCTGCCTGGCAGCGGGGTGCAGAAAAAATTTTTGCTGGTGCGGGAGCAAATCCGGCCGGCGATACTTAATAAACGTATACTGGCCGGGCAAATAGGTTACCTGGAGCTCAAGGCTTTTCCCAAATGGGTGCCGCAGGAAGTGGCGGCAGCCCTTGAGTTCCTGGAAGCCCAGGGCTGCCGGGGCCTTATCCTCGACTTGCGCAACAACCCGGGGGGCTATTTAGAGTCTGCGCTGGAGATTGCCTCTCTGTTTTTAATCGAGGGTAAGCCGGTGGTGCAGGTGGTAGGCCGGGACAGGCAGGTAAAGGTAATCCATTCGCGGGGGCCGGGGCAGGACCTGCCGCTGGTGGTGCTGGTTGATCGGGGTACGGCCAGCGCGGCGGAAATCCTGGCCGGTGCGCTGCAGGCCAACCAGGCGGCTATTCTCCTGGGCACAACCACCTTTGGCAAGGGAGTCATCCAGACAGTTTTTCCGCTGAAAAATGGCGGCGCCCTAAAGCTCACTACCGACTACTATTATACCCCTGCCGGCAGGGCTATCCAGGGTGCGGGGCTAAAGCCGGACATAGAGGTTGACGGGGAGCAGCAACAGCTGGAACGTGCTTGGAATATCTTGAGCAAGCAGTTGAGCCAGCCGCTACCGGGGAGCCTGGCTCTGGCGGGAAAGGAGTGAGATTTTTGCCCCAGAGTTTAGCAGGCATACGCGAGCAGGCCCGGGTAAAGCTGCGGGGCATCTGCCATGTCTGCCCGGTGTGTGACGGCCGCCGCTGTCCCACCGGCTTGCCGGGCATGGGCGGTATTGGCAGCGGTGCTTCTTTCCGCAATAATATCAAGGCCCTGGCAGCTTACCAGGTCAACCTGCGGGTGTTGCATGACCGCAAAGACCAAAATTTGAGCCTGAATTTGTTAGGCTACAAATTAACTTTTCCCATCCTGGCTGCTGCCGTAGCCGGGACCAGGGTTAATTTCCAGGGTCGCCTCGACGAGGAAGAGCTGGCCCGCTACTTTGTGCTGGGTGCGGCGGAGGCCGGCAGCCTGGCTTTTACCGGAGACGGGCCCCTGCCGGAATTGATGGAGGCGGGCCTGGCTGCCATCAAAACTGCCGGAGGCAGGGGCATTCCGGTCATTAAACCGCGGGAAGATCAGGAAATTATCAACCTGATCCGCCGGGCTGAGGACAGCGGCGCTCCGGCGGTAGCCATTGATATTGATGCCGCCGGCCTGGTGAATATGATGCGGGCCGGCAAGCTGGTGGAGCCCAAAACGGTGGAGCAGATCGCCAGGCTGGCGGCAGCTACACCTCTGCCGCTGATTTTAAAAGGAGTCATGACGGTGGCTGACGCCGAAGCAGCTGTAGCCGGCGGGGCTGCGGCGATAATAGTCTCCAACCACGGCGGCCGCGCTCTGGACCATACCCCGGGGACAGCGGCGGTGCTGCCCCAGATTGCAGCAGCTGTGGGAGATAAGATCTCCGTCCTGGCTGACGGCGGCGTGCGTTCCGGTGTGGATGTGCTCAAAATGTTGGCCCTGGGCGCTAGGGCGGTGCTGGTGGGCCGCCCCCTGGCCATAGCTGCTTTTGGCGGTGGCATTGCCGGGGTAAGGCTGCAACTGGAAAGCCTGGCCGACGATCTGGCGGTAGCCATGCGCCTTACCGGCTGCGGCGACTTGGCCGACATCGGGCCGCAGGTGCTGAGAGTTAACGAGGCATGGGGGGTCCGGCTCTGACCGGCACCTTTATTGAGCTTGCTAAAAAAATATTTTGAGCGTAACGGGGACTGTTGGCCGGGTCTGCCCCCGATTTTTAGCTAATATTGTCAATAGAAAGGCTCCCGTGATAGAATTAACAGGCGGGGGGAACAATCAGCTCAACGGGATTTCCCCGCAACACCTGCGATATCGCATCTGTTTATCTGGAAAGGAGGATAGTGGTTATGGCTATCTGGCAGTGTACTGAGTGTGGCTACGAGAAAGAAGCCCGCTGCAAGCCGCGCAAATGTCCCCAGTGTGAGGCTAAAGGTACTTTCAGCAAAAGTGAGGATTCTTCCTCGGCGAATAAGTCTGATAAATGTGACACCGGGTGCGAACAGTAAGAGAACAGTAAGACATGTGGTGAAGCGGCATAGCCGCTTCACCTTGTAAAGAAGCGGCCTTGCGGGAGGCAAAAGGATACTGCGCCTATGGCCCTGGAAACCGGTCCTTTGCCAAAAGGCATATGGCGCCAGACAGCTCCTGAAGGATAATAATGTTTTAAATAGAATATATATATTGGAAGCTTCAATAGGGGGGCGAGATATGGCGGCTATTACTTTTGTTGCTCCTTATCAGTCAATGGGAGAACTGGCAAAAAGTATTAGCAAAGAATATGATTGGCCGGTAGAAGTGGTTGTAGGGCGGGCAGTACGGGGGCTGGAACTGGCCCGGGATGCGGTCAGGAGGGGCAGCCGGGTTATTGTTACCCGGGGGATAACTGCCGAGCGTATCCGTGCCAACCTGGATATTCCGGTAGTAGAGGTCCAGGTTACCGGCTTTGATATGTTGCGGGCTTATTTGCAGGCCCGCAAGTTGGGAACACCGGTGGGGGTAGCTGATGATAAGAGAATTATTGAGGGTTTTAAGTGTTTGAGCGAAATCTTGTCAGAAGAAATTCACACTTATGAATTAAATGATGAACGGGATATGCGCCGGGCAGTAGAGACATTGCGCCGGGCCGGCGTTAAGACTATTATCGGTAAGGTTACCTTAAACCGTCTGCTAAAAGCTTATAAATTGCAGGGTGTACTTATTCCTTCCGGGCGGGAGTCGGTTATCCGCGCCCTGGAGGAGGCATTGCGGGTTTTAAGTGTGCGCCAGCAGGAAATGGCCAAGTTTCAGGAAATGAAAGCAGTTCTGGATTTTAATTCTGAAGGCATTGTTGCTTTTGATGCGGATAAAACAATAACGGCTTTTAACCCGGTTGCTGCCAGGCTGCTGGGGCGGGCTCCAGAAGAAGCTATCGGCCAGCAGGCTGGCGATGTTTTCCCCCCGACACTGATGCCGATTATCACCAGAGTCTGGCATACCGGCCAGGCAGGGCTGGGTGAATTGCTTGCCCTGGGTTCCCGCCAGGGTTCCCGCCAGGCGGTTATTAACTGTATTCCGGTGCTGGTGGAAGGGCGGGTCAAGGGCATGGTTATTACCATGCAGGATGCCCGGCACCTCCAAAAGATGGAGCAGAAAATCCGCCGCAACCTCGGTAGCCACGGGCACGTGGCCCGCTATAGCTTTGCCGATATTATTGGTGAAAGCGAGGTTATCCGGGAGACCATAAAAAAGGCCAAAAAATACGGCGAGGTTGATTCTACAGTTTTGATTTACGGCGAAACCGGTTGCGGCAAAGAAATATTTGCCCAGGCTATTCACGGAGTTAGTTCCCGGCGGGAAGGGCCCTTTGTGGCGATCAACTGCGCTGCTTTGCCGGAAAACTTGCTGGAGAGCGAGCTTTTTGGCTATGTCGAAGGCGCTTTTACCGGGGCGCGCAAAGGCGGTAAGTCCGGGCTTTTTGAACTGGCCCACAACGGCACCCTCTTCCTCGACGAAATTGGCGAAATGTCGGAACGCTTGCAGGCACGGGTCTTAAGAGTGCTGGAAGAGGGGCAGGTAATGCGCCTGGGTGCTGACCGCTTACTGCCGGTTGATGTGCGTATTATTGCCGCTACCAATCGGGACTTGCAGCAGATGGTGCAGGACAAGACTTTTCGCGAAGATTTGTATTACCGTATCCACGTTTTGACGCTGAAGATTCCCCCTTTACGTGAACGCCAAGAGGATATAGCTTTGCTGCTCGATTATTTTATAACAAAATATTGCCGCAAATTTAATAAAAATATTCATGAAGTTGAAGCAGGGGTTATAGAACTGTTAAAATGTTATCATTGGCCGGGGAATGTTAGGGAACTAAAAAATACTGCGGAACGGCTGGTCTTGTTGACTGAGGGGACAGTGCTTACAGAGGCAAAGGCCAGGGAAATTTTGCAGGAACAGGGTTTTCATCAACTAGATTTGCATGTCGCTAAAGATGACTCGCTGGAAAAGGCTGAGCAGCTTCTTATTGAGAAGGTTCTCAGAGAAACGGGCGGCAACCGCAGCGAAGCGGCGAGAAGGTTGGGGATTGGCCGTACGACTTTATGGCGTAAACTTAAAGAAAAGAAAAAAG
>JAAYGJ010000162.1 GCA_012727745.1 Clostridia bacterium
AGTGATGGCCGGCAGCGCTGTGGGGATAATGCAGAAAGGCGATGTGCTGGAACGGGACTTAGTTGAGGTAGGAGGCAAGGGTTTCCTGCCGATGGTGGTTACAGTTACTTCGGATGATAAACAATTTAATTTCAATAAAGCGCTGTTATTAACAAGCTCCGGAGCGAGTGAGAAGCTGACCGTCACCGTCCGGGCTGAGCAGCCCGGAGAGTATAACAGCCGGATCTATGTAGGCATGTTCCTGCCTGTCCTGCCGCCGGGCTTGATTTACTGGTTGGCGTGCTTAAATTACTGGCTGGCTCTAGCGGTAGTCTCGCTGCTGCCGGGACTGCCCCTGTGTTTATGGCCGCTGCTGGATGGGCGTTTACGCCGGCAGGCGGCCCGCGACGGGCGCAAGTTTATCTACCGGCTGGCCAACCGCTTTGTTCTATAAAATCCTAGCCCCTCACAATACCTTTAACAATTGAAACATAAAAGCGCAGCCTAGACCTTGCTGTCGCGGGACGGCGGGGTTTTTTGCTATTTATCCCGGCAATATACCACTAAAGTGTAGCTTACTATGTACCCCCGGTGCCACCCGGGAGCTACCGCAGTCTAACAATGTTTTCTCCGGCCGGTAGCTGTAAAATTATGCTCCGGTAGCGGGCAAGATTATGCCCAGGGTCAATGTAGAACTTGAGGGGGTATTTTATGATTAAGTCAGAGGTGCGCATCGTAATACAACATTACTTAGGGGGTAGAGGTTTTGAAGAAGAGTTTGCTTTTAGTAGTGTCCCTGCTGGCTATTGCCTCGCTGCTGGCAGTAGCGGCCTATACCACTGCTCAGGTTAACAGTGATGCAGAGTTTACTATTGTGAATACTGACGAAGCTTTGCTGGCTTTAATCCCTAGCGAAGTCCATAATGCGGCCTTTCTTTCCGGAGGCTCTAATGCTCAGACACTAAAAATCGATTGGGACAAAGGTTTTCATAACGAGGACTTTGGTATTCAGCCTAATAGCACCTATCAGTGGGATAATTTATTTACTGTAAGGAATAACTCTGAAAATGACGTCCATGTGAAGATTTATTTAGACCCAGATTATACCGACACTACTCTCAATGTCTTTTACGCAAATGCCAGAGTAGCAACACGTTGGCAAAATATAGCTGGGGAACCCCTTGAATTTGATTTAGGGGCTGGGGAAGAAACTGCAATTAGCACCAAACTTACGAGTGGTGATGGCATGGCTATGAAAGCCAAAACAGTCAAATTCAAGATGATAGTTGAAGCTACGGCTATTGGCGGTAGCATAGCCGAATAGTTATGCTACCTTGTAACTAAGAACGTCAGTTATTGAGTAACTAAAGCAGCTCCCTGGTAATAGTGGATTCAGTTTCCTGAAACCGGGGAGCTGTTTTATAAAGCGGGATTTACAGTTACTTCCCCTGTTCAAAATAGCTTGCTGCAGGTGAACTTAAGGCCAGCTTTTAGGGCAAGCGTTTGTTATTACTACCGGAGAGGAGGGGGGATGTTGCGCAAGAGCGCTTTATTCAGACAACTGCAGGCTGCTAAAACGAGAAAAGCGGTAATTTTAGGGGTTATTCTACTGGTGGTGGTCAGCCTGGCAGGGGCGATGGCTGTTACCGGGGCTACGCCGGCCAGCGGGTCGGATTTGGCGGTGGTTACCAGTGACCCGGCGCTGATTGCTATTGAGCCTACGGTAGACGGTCCTTTTACCCTGCCTGACGGTAGCGTTATTAATCTGGTGGGCTATGCCGACGGCAACTGCCGTATCGGGCCTAACGGGGAGTTGCTGTTTGATTTTACCAGGGGTGCAGGTGGCGGCAGCTTCGGTTTCCAGCCCGGCAGCTGCTACGAGTTCGACATGCTGTTCCGGATTTATAACAAGGTGGACAGAGAGGTTTATGTTAACATTGCCGCTGAGGATATGGGCGCCTGCCGCGATTACCTTTTTATTGGCAGCCAGCACAGCACTAGCCTGGCAAAGGATTTTACGCCGGGAGAACCGGATTCTTACCCCTGGCCCGCTGAGCTGCCGGCGATGGAGCCCGATAAGGAGCCGGATAGGGAGAGGTACAAAGAAATAGCGCCCGGGGATTTCATCTGGGTGTCTATCCATTTTGACATCCCGGCTGAGGCAGCATTAACTGAAGTAAGCGGCAAATTAATTATCAGTGCCTGGGCCAAGTTGGAAGACGACGATAACGGCGATAACGGTGGCGATGACAACGGGCATTACGACGGCGGTGGCAGTGACAATGGTGGGCCGCCGGTGGCTAACGTACCCCAGGGCGCCTTCATCGCCCGCTGGCCGGGACATATACCGCTGGTAGAGGGTGCTTTGAAACTGGAGGAACCGCAGGATACATTTACCATACCGTTGACAGTTGACTCTGATATATTAATAAAAGCAAAAGCCCTGGGGCTGGAGCCGCGGGTTTATATCTGGAATGAAAAGTACGAAAAATGGGTGGCCCTGGCATCTTATCCCCAGAGCGATGGCACGGTCAAAGCCATCAACGACGGCGGCTATACGGGCTGGACAGCTGTCTTCGCCGTACGCCAACCGCGCTTCCTGGACCTCCATCCTGGCGACTGGTACGAGCCGGTATTAAACCGTGCCAACGGCATGGCTTTACTGGAGGGCTTCGCAGCCGCTAACGGAGCAGCCGGGGAGCTGGAACGCCTGGCAAAGCCTCAGGCTATTATGACCCGGGCCGAGTTCGTAGCCATGGTTACCCGTGCTCTGGGACTGGTTGTTGAAGGCGAACAAAAAATGTACAACATCCTGCGGCCGGTTGCGGCCGGCAGTGCTACTGCAGTGCTAGCAAGATGCTATTTCGATGCTGACCAGGTTCCCACCTGGTGCCGGCAGGCAATCGCTACGGCCTTTAATTCGGGCCTTCTCGATGGCGTAGAGGGAATGGAATATGACTTTTGCTCAGACCTACCAATCAGCAGGCTCCAGGCAGCGGTTATTATCAGCAACGCTTTGCAAAAGATACCTGGCAACGGCGCTCGCACAGTTGATCTTAACAACTTTGCCGATTTCAACCAGGAGTCATCCTGGGCCAATGGTAAAGTAGTGGAGGGTGTTCTGGCCGGCGATGCCGATGGAAGTTTGCGTCCAAATGACGCCCTCACCCGGGCCGAGGCTTATACCCTGTTTATGCGGCTATTGCGCCAGCTGGGCTGGTAAGCTGCCAACAGCCTGTTTTTGGCATGAAGCAATATCCGGGATAAAAATGGCATGCCGGGGCAGGTTTTGCTCCTTCCCCGGCATTATCCCGGGCAACTTGGAATGCCTAAAAGTATAAAGAAGGTAAGCATATGTTTAAGAAATTTTGTCCGCGCTGCAAGAAGTTTTCTTATTCAGCCACGAGGGGGAGCAAATGGATTTGTCCTACCTGCGGCTATGATTTAACTGACAAACCTGTATTGCCCCTGGAGGCAACTGACAGGGGCGGAGGATACCGGCCTTGCTTATTAACCCTGTTGCGAAGCGAAGTGTATAGAGGCGGGAACGCAGATAAGAGTGCTAAAAAATAGGTATTGATACTATATTAACATCAGGCCTGTCTTTGACCGGGTGGTCGAGGGCAGGCTTAGCTTATTGCCGGCGGTGTTGAAACGCTCCGCAGGCAACCTGCCTTCATCGGCAGCAAGCCGGGCAATATACTTTTGCAGGAGAAATACCTTTAGTGTCGAACAGATATCATATAATAGCCTATCTTTGTTATAAGCAAATGTTTTGCCTGGCTTAATGCCGCATTATTTCTTCTCCTGGGAGGAATATGTCCTGTTAAAATTACGCGAAGTGAAGGAACTGCTAGAGGCTGAAGTCTTTACCGGTGAGGATAAGCTTGACTTAGAGGTTGAGTCAGGTTTTGGTTCTGACCTGATGAGCGATGTGCTGGCTTTTGCCCGGGGCAAGGTTATTCTATTGACTGGTTTGACCAACAACCATGTTATTAATACGGCGACCATGGTTGATGCTGTAGCCGTCGTATTTGTACGGGGCAAAAGACCAGGTCCCGAACTGATAGCTGCTGCTGAAAAAATTGGCCTGCCCTTGCTTGGTACTCGCTTTATCATGTTTAGTAGTTGTGGCCGCCTGTACCAGGCCGGTCTGAAAGGTTGTTCTGAACTGCGGGTCGGAGAGAACCTGGCTGGAGAGACAGATGAAGAGAAATAGTAAGCAGCCGCTGGAAATAGTTATCCCCATCAAAATGAAGGATTTTAAGGCCGGCGGTGATGGGGCAGCGCGTATAAAGCAGGTGCTGCAAAAAATTGGTTTTCCTCCTGATATAATTCGCCGGGTAGCCATAGCCGCCTATGAAGCGGAGATGAATATTGTGATCAATTCCCTGGGTGGCGAAATAAAGGCTACAGTTAGCACAGATGTTATTACTATAATAGCCAGAGATTACGGTCCGGGTATCCCTGACATAGAGCTGGCCATGCAGGAGGGTTATTCAACGGCGCCAAGAGAAATACAGGAAATGGGTTTCGGAGCTGGTATGGGCTTGCCCAATATTCGCCGCTGCGCTGACCGGATGACAGTTGAATCGAAACAGGGACAGGGAACGACCATAACAATAGAAATTTATAATCGTTGATAAAGGCGGTGGCGCCATGGAGTATTTTCATTCCGTACGGCTGGACTGGTCTAGATGCAAAGGCTGCACTAATTGCATAAAACGTTGCCCCACGGAGGCAATCCGTGTTCGGGAGGGTAAAGCATACATTATTCAGGAGCGCTGCATTGATTGCGGTGAGTGTATTCGTGTCTGTCCCAACCATGCCAAGACGGCGGTGGGCGACAGCCTGGAAGAGCTCAGCGCTTACCAGTATAATATAGCCCTGCCGGCACCATCTTTTGTTTCGCAGTTTGCTCCCCGGGCCAGCCTGGAGCAGACCCTCGGTTCTCTGATTTCTCTGGGTTTTGATGCAATTTTTGAAGTTGCCCTGGCAGCCGAAATAGTCTCTAAAGCTGCTCGCCGGTATCTTGACAACTACCGGGGCAAAAGACCGTTAATATCACCGGCTTGCCCGGCGGTGGTAGGTCTAATCCAGGTACGTTTTCCCTCGCTGCTGGATCAATTGCTGCCGCTGGCAACACCAATGGATGTAGCGGCACGTTTGGCCAAGCGGGAAGGGGTAGCTGCCAGCGGCCTGCCTCCGGAAGCTGTTGGTACCTTTTTTATATCCCCCTGCCCGGCTAAAATAACGGCTGCCCGCCAACGGCGGAACGGGTTGGCCGGCCCTGACGGAGTCATACCCATGAGGGATATTTACGGAGACGTGCTGCAAAATTTAAAATCGGCAGCTCCTTATCCTTCCCGGGCCGGGGCCGGGGGTTACGGCTGGGGGCACAGCGGGGGAGAAAAGAAGTGTATCGGCGGTCCCCACTTGCTGGAGGTTGATGGTATCAACCAGGTAATTGACGTCCTTACCATGATTGAGGCGGGTTACCTGCAGGATATTGACTATCTTGAGATGCAGGCCTGCCCGGGCGGTTGTGTAGGGGGAGCACTGATGGTGACTAACCCCTATGTGGCCCGGATGCGGTTGCGGGAGCTGACCAGTCGTATCGGCCCCAGGCCGGAGGAATTGCCTGAGGCCGGTGATAGCCTGAAGCCTTATAGTTACCTGCCCCGGCCCGCCCTTCGGTTAGACCCGGACCTGGCTACTGCTTTAGAAAAGATGCACCAGGTAGAAGCTACTGACAAGATGCTACCCGGCCTTGATTGCGGCGCCTGCGGTGCGCCAAGCTGCCGCGCTTTTGCTGAGGACGTTGTACGCGGTGAGGCCCAGGATATTGACTGTATAATAGTGCTAAGAGAGCGGGTAAGGGTTGTAGCAGAAGAAGTGGTGGAGCTGGCCCGGAAGCTGCCCGTTTCCATGGCCAGGCCGGAGAGGGGGAACGATAAAGATGAAGCTGAGTGAGATAGCCAGACAACTGGATTTGCAGGTACTGGCAGGGGAAAAAGAACTTGAGCGGGAGGTCAGCAGTGGTTATTGTTCTGATTTGTTGAGCGATTTTATGGCCAACGGGCCAGCTCGCTGCCTGTGGCTTACATTGCAGACCCATATTAACGTGGTGGCAGTGGCCTTACTGGTCGGGGCAGCAGGAGTGGTAATTACCGGAGGACGGCAGGTGGCGCCGGAAGTATGTCGTAAGGCTGAAGCAGAAGGACTGCCTCTGCTGGCTACAAAGTACTGTACCTACGAGGTAGCGGGGCAGCTGTATAATTTGCTGCAGGGCGAGAAATAATGGGTTTCTATCCCACCGATCTGCACCTGCACACGGCCCTGTCACCCTGCGGTGGGGAAGAAATGACTCCCCCTAACATAGTTGCTGCTGCATTAGCGGAGGGCCTACAGCTTATAGCTGTTACCGATCATAACAGTGCCGGCAATGTAGCGGCAGTGATGGCTGCAGCAGCCGGTAGCGGTCTCACCATTATACCGGGGATGGAAGTCCAGAGTCGGGAGGATGTGCACCTGGTCTGTCTTTTTGCAGAGCTGGAAGCAGTCCTGGACTGGCAGGAGGAAGTATACCGTCGCCTGCCCGATGCCAGAAACAGGGAAGAATACTTTGGCCCCCAGCTTCTCCTGGACGAGCGGGGCCGGGAAAAAGGGCGGGAGCAAAGACTGTTGCTGGCCGGGATAGATTTGAGCTGTGAAGAAGTGGCCCGGGCGGTCGCAGCCCGCGGCGGCTTATGCCTGCCGGCCCATGTGGACCGGCCTTCCTTCAGCCTGCTGGCCAACCTGGGTTTCGTGCCTCCGGAAATGGAGGTCATAGCCCTGGAACTGGGACTGTACGAACCGGCTGTTGCCAGGGCTAAACTGCCCCAGCTGGCAGATTGGCCGCTGGTTGCTGCTTCGGATGCCCATTATTTAGGGGATATAGGCAACAAGGTCACCATATATGATTTAGAGGCGCCTGACCTGGCTTCTTTAAAAAAAGCACTGCAAGAGAACAAGTTTAAAGTGGTGTTCAAACGGCGGTAAATTATAATACAATAGATATAAGATAAATATAAACTGGGAAGTTATGCTATGGAAGAACTGGCTCTGCATATCCTTGACCTCGTGGAAAACGCCCTCAGTGCTGGGGCGCGTCGGATTAGCATTACTATAATCGAAGATGTGAACAAGGATAGGCTGACCATCGAAATAAAGGATGACGGCTGCGGCATGGATGCAGCAACTTTACAACAGGTACTGGACCCCTTCTATACTACCCGTACCACCAGAAAAGTTGGCTTAGGCCTGTCCCTTTTTCAGGCTACAGTGGCCCAATGTGAAGGGGAGGTCACCGTAGAATCCCGGCCGGGCAAAGGGACCAGGGTAGCGGCGGTGATGAAACTAAGCCACCTTGACCTGCCGCCGCTGGGCGATATGGGTGCCACAATTGCGGCAGCACTAAGCCGGGATGAAGAAGTAGAGCTGAACTATCACCATAGGCGCGACAGCAAAGAGTTAAAATTTTCTTCCGCGTGGATGCAGCTTCACCTGGGCGAAATACCCTTAAACTGCGGCCCGGTACTGGACTGGGTGCAGCGCTACATTAACAAAGGCCTAGCTGAATTATATACGCAAACGAACAAGGGATAATTAAAAATACCAGCCGTCACAGGTTACAAGCCGGTATTTTTAATGTAATTGCGGCCTGACTGTCCGGTGCCCCGGGAGCTCGTTTGCTGCCTGGCGATCAAAGTGGGGTACCCCAGGCATTATGACTTCAGCAACAGC
>JAAYGJ010000163.1 GCA_012727745.1 Clostridia bacterium
GATGTCCAAAATAGCTAATAGCTCCAGAAAACGCCTTTGGGCATTATCATTATTGTGCATACCTGCGCCATACTAATTAGTTAATAAGGATAAAGGTTAGCAATGTTTAATCCAGAAAATATTTAATAATTTACTTTATTGAAAGGAGATAGGTTTAAATGGGTTACCCCAATGATATTTTATCAACCAGAGCTATAATCAAGCCGGGCAGGTGCATGTTAATTCCCCCGGAAGGACGGGTAAA
Source organism: Clostridia bacterium (assembly GCA_012727745.1). Lineage (GTDB taxonomy): Bacteria > Bacillota > DSM-521 > Neomoorellales > Neomoorellaceae > JAAYGJ01. Next base: position 245 of record JAAYGJ010000163.1, read on the forward strand.
TAACGTCATCCCCAATCTGAAAAACTGTATAACCAGTATTATTGCGTCGCCGGATTATGGTGCCAAACATGCATTTTATACGATTGAAGTCAAGCCGGGCGGAGGGACGACTGCCGACTTTTGCGAGCCGGGTATTGAAACCTTCCTTTACTGCCGGGAAGGGAAAGGTATTGTAAGCATTGGCGGGCAGGAATACGCGGTTGAAAAAGAAGGTTATGCCTTTGCTCCGGCTGGAAGCGGTTTGGGCTTCAAGAATAATTCTAACGAGCCCTGGCTGTTACTGTTGTATAGACAGCGTTATCGTCCCCTTGAAGGCTATCAGGCGCGGGTTATAGTCAATAATTTAAACGAGGTTGAAGAAAAGAACTACGACGGCATGGAAAATATGCGGATAAAAGACTTGCTCCCGATGGACGATCTGGGCTTTGACTTCAATTTTCATACTTTGACTTTTGATCCGGGCGGATGTCATCCCTTTGTCGAGACACATATTCAGGAACACAGTATTTATATCCTCGAAGGTGAAGGAGTATACCTGCTTGACGATATCTGGGTGCCGGTAAAGAAAGATGATTTTATCTGGTTCGGTTCCTATGTACCTCAGGCTTATTATGCTGCCGGCCGGGGCAAAACTACTTATATATACAGTAAGGATTGTAATCGGGACGTAGCGCTATAAAGAGCTGCTATAAATAAAATAATTTAAGAGAGTTTACTGGAAAGTTGAGCATGACCGAGGAAAAGTATGTCTCGGTCATTTTTCTTGCCGGCAAGATTTGCTTTATCATTGTCCCACCTGAGGTTGGCTTTGGCTGTAATTGCTTGTTGCAGGCATGATATAATAACATATGTTTGGTATGTAATTGTTGCCGCGAAAGTTTGGGGCAGCAGTTAATATATAATAAGGTGGAATTAATTATGGACAAATTGTTGCAAGAAATGGTTAATCTGCGGCGCCATTTTCACATGTATCCTGAACTGGGTGGCGAGGAATTTGCCACTTGTGAGTATATCCAGAACTATTTGCAGGAGCTGGGGATACAAAACGAGCGGCTAGGCGCTACCGGAGTTATTGGTCTAATACCGGGCAGCGGCAGGTCGGCTAAAGTCCTGGCGATCAGGGCGGATATAGATGCCCTGGCGGTGCAGGAAGAAACGGAGCTGGAGTTTAAATCAAAGCATGACGGGAAAATGCACGCCTGCGGACACGACGGCCATACGGCGATTTTGCTGGGGCTGGCCAGGTATCTGAAGGAGCAAAACTACCTCCCCGCCGGCACGGTAAAGTTGATTTTCCAGCCTGCTGAAGAAAAGGGAGGAGATGCCGGCGCCAGGGGCTTAATCCAGAAAGGTTGTCTTAAAAATCCGGATGTTACCGCTATAATTGGCTATCACCTCTGGCCTGAACTTGAAAGCGGGCAGTATATGATCAATAACGGGGCGCAGATGGCAGGGAATGACCGCTTTAAGATAACAATTACCGGCAAAGGCGGTCACGGCGCCTATCCTGCCAGGGCCAACAATCCCATCAACGGGGCGGTTGCCGTCTGTACAGCTATTAACAGCATTCCGGCCAGGTTATTTAGCGCCGGCGATTATACCGCCTTAAGCGTCTGCCGGTTGGCCGGCGGCACCAGTTTTAATATTATTCCCGCAGAGGCTGTCATTGAGGGCTCTGTTCGCACCACTTCCCTTGAGACGAGGGAAAAGGTACTGGAGGCTATTGAGGCGGCGGCTAAAAATATTTGCCAGGGCTATGGCCTGAGCTGCCAGGTGGAGGCCGGGCAGATTGCCCCTTTGCTGCTTAATACGCCTGAGATAGCGGAACTGGCCCGGCAGGCTGTTACAGCGTCCGGCCTGGAAGTTGTCCCTGATACAGCTCCGGCGATGGTCAGCGAGGATTTTGGCCATTATCTCCAGCATGTTCCCGGAGCGTTTATGCTTATCGGGGCACGGCCGCAAAGGGGAGAGGCGTACTTTTTGCACAATCCCAAATTTGATTTCGACAGCACGGCGATGAAGCATACGGTACGGGTGCTGGCTGAGTTTATCGAACGCTTTTTTAACACCGCCGGGTAAGGAAATCCGCAAGGATAATAGGCTAATTTATAATTGACGGGACGATTGGCACTGTGTTATACTGGCAAGGAAGTAGAAGCCATCCGCTTCTCACCTTACGGTGTTTTTTGCTGTTAAGGTTGCCCAGAGGGAAAGTCGTTCAGGCGGGTGGATTCCACCTGCCTAATTTTATTTAGCGTTCTGGGCGGCAAATTTTTCTGGAGGTGACGTATTATCAGCAAGGATTTAAGGGTCAATGGAGAAATCCGGACCCGAGAAGTACGATTGGTTGGTGCCGATGGACAGCAGCTTGGCATCATGCCTACAAGAGAAGCCCAAAGGATAGCTCAGGAGCAGGGAATGGATCTGGTCGAGGTAGCCCCGACAGCGCGACCACCCGTATGCCGAATTATGGATTATGGTAAGTATAAGTACGAGCAAAGCAAGCGGGAACGGGACGCAAGGAAAAAACAGCGCACAATCGAGGTCAAAGAGGTTAAACTGCGACTGAATATCGAAGAGCATGATTTCCAGGTCAAAGCCCGCAACGCTATTCGTTTTTTAAAGGATGGCGATAAGGTTAAAGTGACGGTTATGTTCCGGGGCAGGGAAATATCTCATAGCGACCTGGGGATGAAGCTGTGCCAGCGGTTTGCCAGCCAGTTGGCGGACCTTGCCACCGTCGAAAGGCCGCCCAGGGTAGAGGGGCGTAATATGACTATGTTTCTTGCCCCTAAATCCTAAGCGAATAATTATTTGAGGTGATAACCATGCCTAAGATGAAAACCCACAAGGGCGCAGCTAAAAGGTTGCGTTTTACTGCTTCGGGGAAGGTCAAAAGGGCCAAAGCCTATAAAAGCCACTTGTTGGCCGGTAAAAATGCCAAGCGTAAAAGACGCCTGCGTCAGCCCGGTCTGGTTGATGTTGCCGACCGCAAGCGGGTAGCCACGCTGTTGCCTTATCAGGCTTAATTAGGAGGTAAGAAAGATGGCTCGAGTTAAACGAGGTGTCACCAGACGCCAGCGTCATAAAAAGGTATTGAAGTTAACTAAAGGATATTTTGGTGCCAAGTCGAAGCTGTTTCGTCCTGCCAATGAGCAGCTGCTTAAATCTCTGGCCTATGCTTACGCCCATCGCCGCCAGCGCAAAGGCGATTTCCGCAAATTGTGGATTGCCCGTATTAACGCTGCCTCAAGATCGCAGGGCTTGTCTTACAGCCGTTTTATTAATGGCTTGAAAAAAGCTGGGGTTGAAGTTAACCGCAAAATGCTGGCTGAGATGGCAATTCATGACCAGGCCGGTTTTAACCAGCTGGTGGATATTGCCAAGGAAAAGCTGGCCGGCGCAGGGACCCGCTAATCGCAAGTTAATCTATTCATAATGGGCGGCTGGGGTTTATATCCCGGTCGCTTTTATTTATCAAGGGTTGGCGATAGGTTGAGCTCTGTGGACCTAATAAGCTTTCGCCCTCCCGGGCAGCTTAATCAGGGGAAGAAAGGTAGGCCGCAACTATTGAAACTGGAGCAGTTTTTGCCAACCGGTCAAGTTAGACAGGGAGAACGGCGATAAATGGATATGATTACCTCTACATCTAACCGTTATGTTAAACTGGTCCGTTCGCTGCAGGAAAAATCCTGGCGGCAGAAGCGGGGCCTGTACCTGATCGAAGGGCTGCATCTGGTAGAAGAAGCCTGGCAAAGGGGAACGCCCTTAGAAGTTGTCCTCTATACTCCTGCTTTTAGCCAGGACTCCAGGGGAAGTGCGCTGCTAGCTGCTTTGCAGGCAGCAGGCAGGCGCTGCCTGGCTGTAACAGATAATATTATGGGGACTATCAGCGCAACGGTGACGCCGCCCGGGATAGTGGCGGCAGCCCCCCTGCCGGCCTGCTCGATGGCAGAATTGCTGCAGGTTCCGGCACCTTTACTGGTGGTAGCCGCCGGACTGCAGGACCCCGGCAACCTGGGCACTATCTGGCGTACAGCTCTGGGGGCTGGGGCTACGGGCTTAATACTTACCCCTGGTAGCGTTGATCCTTTTAGCCCCAAAGTAGTGCGGGCAGCGATGGGGGCTTCATTCGGGCTGCCGGTGGTTACCGGGGTAGAGCCTGCTGTTCTCGCAACCGAACTGGCAGCTGCCGGGGTGAAGCTGGCGGTGGCTGACGTCGGTGCGGCCACGGTTTTATGGCAGGCCGATCTGACCGGTCCCCTGGCCCTGGTGGTGGGCAGCGAAAATCACGGGCCGGGGGCGGAACTGCTGGCAGCGGCAACGATCAAGGTAACTATCCCAATGGTCGGTGCGGTAGAGTCGCTGAATGCGGCAGTGGCAGCCGCCATCCTCCTTTATGAAGCCTTACGGCAGCGCCAGGGCGGCTAGGGCAAGACAGGGTGCAAGGAGCAAATTTGCAGGCAAATACGGGGTGGAACTGGGCAGAGGGCCAGTGTTCCCGTACCAAATAATGTGTTTGAAAGCAGGAGTCGCTTTTTCTCTGGCGAATGTTATTACTATCACATTATTAGGGGAGGGTTTAGATGCGCAGGTACATACTGTTGGTGGTGCTGGCACTGGTAGGCCTGTTGGCTGTAACGCCCCTGGCGCTGGCTGAGCCACTAAGTGAAACTGAACTGGCCGGTGTTTTCCCCCAGTATCCCGGTGATGACAAGGATATTACCCGCGGAGAATTTGCGGCCCTGCTGGTAAAGGCAGCCGGAATATCGCCGGCAGCCGGGCTCCCGGAGGGAGCACCTGCTGATGTTGACCGGCAGGCCTGGTACGCTCCGGCCCTGCTTACTCTCTGGCAGCAGGGTATTATCAGGGGCTATCCTGACGGTACGCTGGGAGCAGAGGGTACATTGACCAACCTGGAGGCTGCGGTTATGACAGCCAGGGCGTTGGGCTTGCCGGACGGAGTAAAGGCGGCTGCAACTGATGCTGCTCTGGATGAAGACAGCTGGGGTTTTGTACCCTGTAGCTGGCTGGTGCGGCAGGGAATAGTAGAAGCTGACGATGTCACGCCCGATAAAGTGATGCAGGTCGGCGGTGCTATCAAATTCCTGGCCGGGGTCTTTGGCAGTGATGCTGAGGCTGAAGCGATTATGTCTAGGGCCCAGCAGGCTGATTTCGGAGCAAAAGGTATTAGTTTTGCCGGTGAAATGAACATGAATATAACTATGCGGGATGATATGGCCGGCCTGCCCCCTGAATTGAAACAGCTGAATATTAAAGCTGAAATGACCAATGAGATAGTAATGCCGGCGACCCTGCACCAGAAGATGAAGATGGAAATGCCTGCCCTGCCCGGGGTTACTGACGGCATGCCGGCAGCAGTGGAAATGGAACAGTACCTGGTTGACGGGCAAATGTACCAGAAGATTGTCGACCCCCAAAGCGGCGAGGCGCTGTGGCAGCGTTTGCCCGCTGAGCTGGTACCGGACATGGAAGAAATAATACAAATGACGCGGGAAATGGGTTTGTCCCAGCAGGCTATTCCGGAAGAATTAAAACGGTATTTTCACTATCAAATGCAGGGGACTGCCGAAGTAAACGGGCACAAGGTCTATAAAATTGGCTATTATGGCCGCATTGATGATTTCGGCGAATTTTTGAATACCGTAATGAATTTGGCGATGCCTCAGGGCATACCGGGCATGGCTGATGGCCAGCAATTGCAAGAGGGCATGGATATGTTAAGCGATATAATAAGGTATATATCCCTCTGGGGTACCTATTATATCGGTATGGACGATAGCCGTACCTATGGCGGCCAGTTCCAGGTAATTATTGACTTTAACGAAGAAATTGCCGGTGAAACTATGCCTATTGATACTATGACCATGGAGATCACCGTGAACGAGTATCGTTACCTTGAAGATCTGGTTATCGAACTGCCGGAAGAGGCCAAAAACGCGGAAGTACTGTCCCTGGAGTTTGAGACAGAGGAGCTGCAACTGCAATAGAGCAAGTTAATTCGGCACTGCAGCAATAATGTGTTTATGCGGGACAATACATTCCCTAAAACTGCCCTGGGGTGATTATAGGAAGCCCTTCATAATCCCCCAGGGCTAAAATTCGTTTGCTCAAGGGCTGCTCAAGGGCTGCCGGGGCTTTTGCTTGCCAGAGCCTGGGGGCTATGCTATAATATTGGCGTGTAGATTCCCCCAAAAGCTCTGGAAAGGTTGTGATAGGTTGTTCCTGTCAGCGGAGTTCTTTTGGAGGCTTTTTGAACAAACTGGATCAGTGGTTGCTTACATCGTTTACCGCAGAATGGTTATCCAGTAGATTTAATTAAATATAAATAGTGCAAAAAGCCATGAATGGGCAAAGTAGCCGGTGCGGAACCCTCAGGGAGGCGGCGTCGCAGACTGGAAGCGCTGCCGGGGAAAGGCCGTGTGAAGTTCGCCCAGGAGCAGCAGGCTGAAAGGAAGAGTAGGCCGAGCCGGTTATCCCGCCGTTATAGGGGAGCGGCATGATGGTGCCGGCAGAAGCTTGGGGTGGTCTCAGGTTATTTAAGCTTTCGTCCCGAAGGGACGGAGGCTTTTTTGTTATTTATTAGCATTGACGAGGTGAAGTATATGTTAGCCAAGATTGAGGCGATTCGTAGAACAGCCCTGGAAAAGGTGGCAGCAGCAAGCAGCAGTGAGGAACTGGAAAGTTTACGGGTCAAGTATTTGGGCAAAAAAGGTGAATTGACCCAGGTGCTGCGGGGTATGGGTGCTCTGCAGCCGGAGGAACGTCCAAGGGTGGGCCAGAAAGCCAACCAGGTACGGGAGGAGCTGGAGGCAGCTCTGCAAGAGGCTAAAACTGCCCTGGCCCGGCGGGAACAGGCAGCCAGGCTGGCTGCCGAAAAAATCGACGTAACCCTGCCGGGACGGCCTTTTCGCCGTGGCTACCGCCACCCGTTGTACCAGATTTTGAATGAAATTAAGGATATATTTATTGGGCTGGGTTTTGATGTGGCCGAAGGACCGGAAGTAGAAAGCGACTACTACAATTTTGAGGCCCTCAACCTGCCTAAAATGCACCCGGCCCGGGATATGCAGGATTCTTTCTATATTACTTCGGAAGTATTGCTCCGCACCCATACCTCGCCGGTGCAGGTTAGAGTAATGGAGGCCCGCCGGCCGGAAATCCCTGTGCGCATTATTGCTCCGGGCAAGGTCTATCGCCGCGACGATGATGCCACCCACTCACCGATGTTTCACCAGGTGGAAGGCCTGTTGATTGATGAAAGGGTTACCTTTGGCGAATTGAAAGGTACTTTGATGGCTTTTATCAAACAGATGTTTGGCGAAAAACTCCAGGTGCGTTTCCGCCCCAGTTATTTTCCTTTTACCGAACCCAGCGCTGAGGTAGATATGTCCTGTGGCAACTGCGACGGCAGCGGCTGCCGTGTCTGCTCTTACACCGGCTGGCTGGAAATACTGGGCTGCGGTATGGTGCACCCCAGGGTTCTGAGCATGTCCGGCTATGACCCGGAAAAGGTCAGCGGCTATGCATTCGGCATGGGAGTAGAGCGGATAGCCATGTTGAAGTACGGCATTGACGACCTGCGCCTTTTTTATGAAAACGACTTGCGCTTTTTGCGCCAGTTTTAATGAATTACACGAAGGCGGCCGAGTTCGATACAAGTATAATGGCGAGAAGTGGCGCCTGGAGGGAACTGCCCCATCCTGAGGAACATGTTAATGACAGAACTTTATTTACAGGGAGTGAATAACTTTGCAGGTTCCATATAAATGGTTACAGCAATACGTAGAAGTAAACCTTTCGCCGCAAGAACTGGCGGAGAAGCTTACCATGACCGGCGTGACAGTAGATAACATCGTGCCCCTGCATCCCGGCTTCAGCGGGGTGCTAACCGGGCGGATAAGGACTGTCGAACCCCATCCCAATGCTGATAACCTGCTGGTCTGCCAGGTAGATGTGGGCAGCAGCGAAGTGCAGCTGGTGACCGGGGCGCCCAATGTCTATCAAGGACAGACGGTGGCGGTGGCCCTTGCAGGAGCCAGGCTGCCCGGCGGCCAGGAGATCCGCAAGGCCACCGTCCGTGGCGTAGTTTCAGAGGGTATGCTCTGCTCAGGGCAGGAGCTGGGCTTAGATGCCGGCCTGATCTCCCCGGAGGACCGGGAGGGCATCATTACCCTGCCGCCTGATGCTACGCCCGGCGCTGATGTGGCTGAAGTGCTGGGGCTGGACGACGTTGCCCTTATCCTGGACCTGACGCCAAACCGGGCCGACTGCCTGAGTATTATCAATGTAGCCAGGGAAGTGGCTGCCATTACCGGCGCTCCGCTGCACCTGCCCCGGATAACTATCCAGGAGGATGGAGAGCCGGTTGCCGGCCTGGCCTCGGTAACTATTGAAGCTCCCAACAAGTGCGCCCGTTATGTAGCCCGGGTTGCGCAGGGAGTGACTATTGGCCCCTCACCGCTGTGGTTGCAGGCATACCTGCGGGCTGCGGGCATGAGGCCCATTAACAACATCGTCGATATTACCAACTTTGTCATGCTGGAAATGGGCCAGCCGCTGCATGCTTTTGACTATGACCTCCTGCAGCAGCACCGGATTATTGTACGTCACCCGCTGCCTGGAGAAAAAATTATGACC
>JAAYGJ010000164.1 GCA_012727745.1 Clostridia bacterium
ATTAACCTCTCAGCCCTGGAAGTAATAGCTGACCCTGAAAACAGCCTGGACAGCTTGCTGGCCACCAGCGCGAATGAAGCAGTAATCTTCTGCACCTATACCAATCTGGCTGTCTACCGCAAACTTTTAATGCAAAGGGGGGCGACCAGTGAAGTTGCGCCTGTGTCATCTCTACCCGGAACTGCTTAATCTTTACGGCGACCGCGGCAATATCCTTATCCTCTACCGGCGGGCCCAGTGGCGAGGCATTGAGATAGAGGTAACGCCCCTCTCCCTGGGAGATAAACTGGACCCGCGAACCTATGATTTATTCTTTTTGGGGGGAGGCCCAGATCAGGAACAAAGGCTAGTCAGCGCTGACCTGTATGCTAAAGGCCCCTGGCTGAAGGAGGCTGTGGAACAAGGCGCAGCCCTGCTGGCCATCTGCGGCGGTTACCAGCTCCTGGGCGAATACTACCACACCTTTAGCGGTGAAACCCTGCCGGGGATTGGTCTCTTTGCCGCCTATACTGAAGCAGGTAGCAACAGGCGCATAAAAGGTAATATCGCCATCCAGGTGGAAGAACTGGGTAGTCAGCCGGTAGTTGGTTTTGAAAACCACAGTGGCCGCACCTTTTTAAAGGAAGCTTCACCATTAGGCCAGGTAATCTACGGTGACGGCAACAACGGCAGCGACAAAACCGAAGGGGCCAGGTACCGTAACGCTATTGGCACTTACCTTCACGGCCCCCTGTTAAGTAAAAATCCCCACCTGGCTGATTTCCTGTTACGGCTTGCCCTGCAGCGCCGTTATGGCGAAGTCGAACTGCCACCACTGGACGATTCCCTGGAAATGGCAGCCAACGAAAATATATACCGGCGGTTTTTGGCGTCAAAAGGTAAATGGTAAGATTACAAACAAATATAAATCCCACCTGGAAATTTACTTTCAAGGGTGGTTTAGTTTTGCCTGCCTGAACCGCTGCGCGGCCGGGCGGTAAAGAATAGAGAGCCTCAACTACAACAAAGTATATCTAATTCTTGCGTTTTAAAAATATTGCATTCAAGCAACAAATATTGTAATATTTAGTTATTGCAATATCTGGTCTAAGCGAATAATTTAATCACATTATTTGCCAAGGTTCATCTGTGGAGGTGCTTTTTTTGCGTAACTCTATCTTTGCTAAAATTATGGCCAGTTTTTTAGTTGTTCTGATTCTAATTGTGGCGCAAGGTGTTATCGCCTACATTGGTGGCGAAATAAACAGTCAAAAAGAGCGGGAAATACATGAAGCTCATAGCTTAGAAACTTTCATGTTGCAAAAAGAGATTGATCATCATCTCTGGATGATCCGTTTATATGACATGTTCATAGGAGGCCCTATTCCTGAAATTACTTCTCATAAGGAATGCTCCCTTGGTTCTTGGTACTATGCAACCGAACCTGAAGAACATTTCCAAACACCTTTTGCTAACCTGGAAGAACCGCATAAAAGGCTTCATGAGAGTGGTAAACGGGTTGTAGAGGCATATAAGCTAGGCGAACGAGAAAAAGCAGAAGAAATATTCAGAGCCGAAGTAATCCCCGCCGTAACTGCGGTTAGAAGTAATTTGCAAGAAATACAGGAACTAGAGGCAGTATATGTCAAAAGTTTAGAACAGGAAATGGATATTTTGGATGCCACGATACAAAAGGTTACGATATTAGGAATGATACTTTGCTTCCTGGTGGCTACTATTTTGGCATTTATACTTACACGCGCAATCGCCAATCCGCTTAAGAAAATGGTCAAAGCTTCTGAGCTGATTGCTGCCGGCAATTTGACTGCCAAAGCTGATATCAACCGTAAAGATGAAATCGGTCAATTAGCTAACGCATTTAATTACATGGTCCAAAGTTTATAAAATCTAGTGCAAAAGGTTACAACTACTTCGTCCATGGTGGCTGCCTCTGCCCAGGAATTACACGCTAGTACCGAAGAGGCCACCAGTGCAACTGCAGAGATCGCTTCTACGGTCCAACAACTTGCACACAGCTCTAATAATGCTTCCGAACAAACAGTGCAAATTTCCGCAACCATGCAGGAGCTCAACTCGGGAATATTATCAGCAACACAGTATGTACAAGAAGTCAACGAACTGGCCCTTAATACCAGCAGCGCCTCTGAGAAAGGCAGAAATTTAATTAATAAAGCATCCGAACAGATGAATAATATAAAAGAGCAAACTGTCGAAGCCAGTCGGATTATAGAAGGCCTGGAAACAAAATCCCAGGAAATTGCCCGGATTGTTGATATGATCACAGCTATAGCAGATCAAACAAATTTACTGGCTCTAAATGCCGCCATCGAAGCAGCCCGCGCCGGTGCACAAGGAAGAGGTTTTGCTGTAGTGGCCGAAGAAATACGTAAGCTTGCTGAAGAATCTTCACAAGCTGCCGAGGAAATTACAGGCTTAATAAAAGAAATTCGCGACGAAGCCCTTAAATCAGTAGATGCTATGAGGAAAAATAATGAGACAGTAGATACAGGCATCAGCATCACTCATGAAGTTAATGACGCTTTTTATCGCATTGCAGAACATATCCAGGATGTAACTGCCCGGGTAGAAGAAATAGCCTCCATAACCGAGCAAATGTCTGCTGGCAGTCAACAAATTGCAGCAAGTATGACCGTGGTAAAAGAAGTTGCTGAACAGGCTTCCGAACAGGCGCAGGAAACTACCTCATATACGGAAGAACAAAATGCGGCTATGGAAGAAATAGCAAAGGCAGCAGAAACTTTGGCAACCCTTGCCCATGATTTACAGGAGGCTGTCAGCAAATTTAAGCTGGAGCAATAAATTAATAATATCGCAAACGAGAGTTTGACAGTTGCTAGGCGAACGAGAAGCCCAACAGCTTTCCGCAAAGGTTTCAGACGACAGTCGTTTTTGCCTGGCATCTGTCAAACTCGGGATAAAAGTTGTAACCTAATAGCTTCTATATTCACCCTTCCTTCCAAACCACTATTTGCCCCCAGTTACTACAGCGGCAACCCCTACGCCGAAGGCGCCTCTCGCCAATAGCCTATTCTGTTATACCTATCCCCTCCTCGCTGGGGTTGAGGCTATACCAGAAAAGTATGCGCCCGTCTGCCAGAACTCCCAGGATAGAGGTGTTAGCAGCTTTTACCGTTACTATTTTGTCTTCCACTGCTAATGTTTTTAAATTAAGGCGGTTCAGGTATGACATGTTGTTGGCATAATCATTATCATCAAACTCACAGGTTATAAAAGCTGCGTAATCTAGGCCGACATAACACGCTTCCGGAAATACAATGTAGCCTGTTTCGCCCGGATCTTTAAGCTCAATCTCCTTCACCTCTCCGGTGTAAAAATCCAAAAACAGAGTCTTATATTCTCCCGTTTGCTTTCCGTTAGGGCGAATATACGTATTTATTTCAAGCAAACCGGTATCATAACGGATAAAAGCCGTTGAGGCAGCCTCCGAAGCAAAATCATAAGTCCTGTAAGTGCCTTCCTCCAGATTACACAGGGTGTAGCCCACAGCCGATTCATAGCCCAGCAGAGTACTGATAACCTTTTGCCCATCAGCAACAAAGCGGGGGCTGGAATGATAGTAATTCTTTAGCAACTTACTGCCAGTAATAGGTACTGTTGGCGCCAGCAATATTTCACTGCTGTCAGCAATGTTTATTAACTTCAGGCCCTGTTCATCAGCATAGACGAAACGCTTAAAATCGCTGGACACATCGTAACCGCCAAAATAAACATCGGGAAAACCATACTGATCATATTGGGGTTCACGTTCAATCTTATCCTTGAGGCCTTGGGGCAGGGACACTTCTGCCCTCTCTTTCAGGCTTTTGTCAATGACGATTATTTTATCGTTAAGGCATACTACTATCTTGTCGCCATTCAACCTGACATCAGTCCTGGAGAAGTTCACACCTGTATCCAGCTCCTGCTCCAATTTCATGGAGGCAGGATTAAGTAAAATCAGAGTAGCATTTTTATTTTTATCATAAGGTGTATTGGCAAATATTATCCGACCGTCATTTTCCCCCAGCATCGAAAGCTCACTGAGGTTGCCTTCAAACCCTGCAATTTTGTCAAAACGGCGATAATTCCCTTCCAGCCTGACAAGGTTATTGTTCACATACTCCTGGTGGCCGCTGACAAAATAGAGGCTGCCGTCTTGACGTGGTTTCAGAATATATGTTCTGGTCTTTTCCACGCGACGGGTCCGATAAGAATCAAAATTTACCAGCACTGCAGTAATTG
>JAAYGJ010000165.1 GCA_012727745.1 Clostridia bacterium
AACTACCGGAAGGGGTAGAGATGGTAATGCCCGGCGACAACATCCGCATGGATATCGAACTTATTACGCCCATTGCTATTGAAGAGGGTTTAAGGTTTGCTATTCGTGAGGGTGGTCGCACAGTAGGTGCCGGTGTGGTCACCGGAATTAACGAATAATCAGAGGAGCGGGGGATCAGGTTTAAACCTGATCCCTTACCATGAAGGGAGGCAAACCATGGCCAGGCAGAAGATACGCATTCGCTTGAAGGCTTTTGACCACCGTTTACTTGATCAATCATCGCAGAAGATTGTCGAGACTGCCAGGCGCAGTGGCGCGGTGGTTTCAGGCCCCATACCTCTGCCGACAGAAAAAAATATATATACGATCTTGCGCTCGCCCCACGTCAATAAAGATTCGCGGGAGCAATTTGAAATGCGGACCCATAAGCGTTTAATCGATATTAATGAGCCAACGCCCAAAACGGTAGACGCATTGATGCGCCTGGATCTTCCGGCAGGGGTCGATATAGAGATCAAGCTGTAGGGAGGTTAGTCAGGTGCATAAAGGCATTTTAGGTAAAAAGGTGGGCATGACCCAGGTCTTTGATGAAACGGGCCGGGTTATTCCTGTAACGGTAATCCAGGCTGGACCCTGCACTGTTGTTCAGAAAAAAACAGTAGCAAATGACGGTTACGACGCCTTGCAGGTTGGCTTTGAGCCGACCAAAGAAAAAAGAGTTAACAAACCTCTCCTGGGTCATTTTAGAAAAGCTAACTTAACGCCGTTTCGCTACCTGCGGGAACTGCGCCTGGACAATGTTCAGGATTACCAGGTAGGTCAGGAAATAAAGGTGGATATATTTACCCCAGGCGAAAAAGTCGACGTTGTCGGTATCTCCAAGGGAAAAGGTTTTGCCGGCGGGATCAAACGCCACGGCTTTCACCGCGGTCCTATGAAGCACGGTTCTAAATACCACCGCCGTCCCGGTTCCCTGGCAGCCAAAGGCCCAGCCCGCGTATTTAAGGGGCGGCGCCTGCCAGGACATTTGGGCGCGGAGAAGGTCACCGTCATAGGCCTGGAAGTTATTAAGAACGACCCCGAGCGCAATTTACTCTTAGTTAAAGGTTCGGTTCCCGGTCCGCGTCGGGGGTTGCTGATCATTAAGAATTCGGTAAAGGGAGGCTAACCGGCAATGCCCAAAGTAGCCTTATATAATATCCAGGGCCAGCAGGTAGGAGAAGTTGACCTTGTAGAGCAGGTCTTTGGTGAAGTAAACGAAGCAGTCCTTCATGACGTTGTAGTAATGCAGATGGCCAGCCGCCGCCGAGGTACAGCCAAGACCCTTACCCGGGCGGAAGTCAGTGGCGGTGGTCGTAAACCCTGGCGCCAAAAGGGTACCGGCCGGGCCAGGGTGGGCAGCATCCGCTCGCCTTTGTGGCGGGGTGGTGGCGTTGTATTCGGGCCTCAGCCCAGGGACTATAGCTATAAACTGCCACAAAAGGTTCGCCGTTTGGCCCTTCGTTCAGCGCTGGCCAGCAAAGTGCGTGATGGCAATATTATTGTGCTAGATTCTTTGCGGCTGGAGAAACCCCGGACCAAGGATATGGTAAACATTCTTAATAACCTGGCTGCCGGCAAAGCTCTACTGGTGACGGCCAGCCATGATACCAATATTGAAT
>JAAYGJ010000166.1 GCA_012727745.1 Clostridia bacterium
GACATCCACCCGGCCAAGTACAGGGATCAGTTCCGGCGGCGAGTGGAACGTGGCCAGTGCAACCATCGCCCCTACCTGGGTTGCCGCGAGTTTTCCGCATTTTTCGGTCCGGTCATCTCTACTGATAAACCGATATTACACACCGAGAACCTCGGCCGCATGCTCCTGGACCTGAAATATGACGGAGACAGCAGTGGTGCAGGTAAGCCGATATTTTTCGATGCCCGTTTAGAAAACGGCATCCTTACGGTTCCACAAGAATTTTATGAAGAAATAGGGAGGTGAGTAAGCTACATGCTCTTAGAAAGCCTACGGGAATATTCCATGCGTTTGGAGGACATGTCCCCCGTCGCGTACATTAAGACCCCTATTCGCTGGTTTATTGATTTGGACGGTCAGGGTAACCTGCTGGGCTTTGTTTCGACTACCGGGTCGAAAGCCGGGGGTAAAGACCGTGGAAAAATGATGTATACACCCAACATATTACGTTCTTCTGGTATCAAACCAAAACTGCTCGCCGATAAAGGCGATTACGTCCTGGGCCTGGCTGACGAAAAGTCAAAACCGGAACGGGTGAGAGAATGTCATAAGGCCTTTGTTGAACTGGTACGCCAGTGCGCCGCCGCTACAAACAACCCTTCCGTCCTCGCGGTCCAGCGTTTCCTGCATAACTGGGACCCTGAAAAAATCAGCTTACCTGAAGACCTGGCCCCTGGCGACAATCTAACCTTTCGGGTAGACGGACGCCTGCCTGTTGAAGACCCGGATGTTCAGGCTTTCTGGGCTGATTATACCAATCCCCAGACAAAAGAAACTACTACCTGTCTCCTTTGCGGCCAGCTAAAAACACCGGCCGAACGTCATCCAGTGAAAATCAAAGGTATCCCTGGAGGTCAAACTGCGGGAATGGCTTTGGTATCAGCCAATGAGAAAGCCTTTGAATCTTACGGCCTGGAGGCCTCCCTCATTGCTCCTATCTGCTACGACTGCGCAGAGCGTTACGGCAAAGCGGCCAATGCCTTGATCGAAGACGACACCACTCACCTGCGCCTTGGATCCTGTATCTACCTTTTTTGGACAAGGAAGCCTAGCAACTTTTCCATTGCCAGCCTCCTGTCCGATCCCCGTCCGGAAGATGTCAAGGCCCTTCTGGCTTCAGTTTATACCGGCCGCCAGGTCGAACCTGGGGATGACAACCTGTTTTATGCCACGGCCCTGGCCAGTAGTGGCGGCCGTGTCGCCGTTCGTGACTGGATTGAGACAACCCTTGGCGATGTCAAGAACAATTTGAGCCGTTTTTTCATCCTGCAGCAGTTGGTCGATCTCCGCGGCCAGGAGGGACAGCCGCTGGGTTTGTATCCTTTGGCCCTGAGCACAGTCAGGGAGGCCAAAGACCTGCCACCTACAACGCCCCGGGCTATTTTGCGCTTCGCCCTCAAAGGAGGCGTCCTTCCTTACTGGCTCCTGCTTGAAGCCGTAAAACGGGCCAGGGCCGAAAGAGGGAGAGTAAAAATAACCCGGCCCCGGGCGGCTTTAATTAAAATGGTTCTCCTATCTCAAAAACCAAATCTTGCGGAGGGATCTGCCTTGAAAAAGCTGGATACATCAAACCGTAATCCTGCCTATCTCTGCGGTCGCCTTTTGGCTGCCCTGGAGGGGATCCAGAGATCGGCCCTTCCGGGAATCAATACTACCATCGTCGACCGTTTCTACGGGACCGCTTCTGCAGCGCCGGCTGCTGCTTTTAGCAGGCTTTTACGCGGCAGCCAGGGCCACCTGGGTAAGCTGCGAAGAGAAAAACCTGGCCTTTACTATTACTGGCAGCAGATCCTGGAAGCTATCCTGGGCAACCTGACCGCATTTCCTTCGGTTTTAACCCTGGAGGAGCAGGGCTACTTTGCCCTGGGATACTATCACCAGCGGGCTGCCACTCGGGAAAGCGTAAGTTCCGACGAAGGCGAGGAATGAGTTTACCTTGTTTAATAAAAAATTAATAATCGTCGAGGAGGAGATTATAATGACTGTTTATACCAATCCCGAAGTACGTCACGATTTTGTCCTTTTATTTGATGTCCGGGACGGAAACCCCAACGGTGATCCCGACGCCGGCAATCTGCCGCGCCTGGACCCCGAAACCATGCAGGGCCTGGTAACCGATGTTTGCCTGAAAAGAAAAATCCGCGACTGGGTGGACATGACCCGTGGCAGTGAAGCTAATATGAAGATTTACGTCCAGCACCACGGCATCTTAAATGCCCAGCATCAGCGTGCCTACGATGCTATCAGAGAAAAATCTACCGGCAGCAAACAGAGCCGCGAAGTCGTCGACAAGGCCAGACGGTGGATGTGTCAAAATTTCTATGATATTCGCATGTTCGGCGCTGTAATGACTACAGGCGTAAACTGCGGCCAGGTGAGGGGACCTATGCAGCTTACTTTTGCCCGCTCAATTGACCCTATCGTTCCCCTGGACATCTCTATTAC
>JAAYGJ010000015.1 GCA_012727745.1 Clostridia bacterium
CCGTAATACCCGTCAGCCTGCAAAATTTTTACTACTCTACTTGTTACCGCAATCTGGGCACAATCCAAATACGTTTATTGATACATTCCGCACTTTATAGCCTTTCTTTTCCAGCTCTTGATAAACTGTAAAGCTCTTTTCCTCATCATCCAATTCATATGTCTGACTACATTTCTGACAAATAAAATGGATATGGGGGCTTTTTTGTATTTCATAGTGCCCTCTCCGGCTTGGGAAAGGAAGTTTTTTAATCACACCTGTTTCAATCAGTACATCTAGGGTACGGTAGACAGTTGCTATGCCAATTGTCGGGCAATAGCGCCTGGCCCTGTTAAAAATAGTTTCAGCATTTGGGTGCTCATCATCTAATTCCATCAAGGCCTTAATAACCGCTTTACGCTGAGGAGTTAAGCGGTAATCGCTTTTCTGCAGTTTTTCCAGTTCAACTATCTCCTGTAACATACGCTTAACCCCTCCTACTTCTGTCTCTATTTGCCCATAATAATATGCTCACTACCAGTGCTAGTTAAGATAAATCGTCGGTTTTTATGGACTTATGTTCACCATAAGTACACCATAATTATATGTTTGTTTTGGTCATAAGTCAATAATTAAACGCACCTCAATTTCACTTTTTTAATGAAAAAACCTTTCCGGACTTAGCTACCGGAAAGGTTCTAAACCTTACACCTCATTCACCTGCCAGTTTTCGTCAACCCACAAACCTTGAAGTTCGCCCTGGAAACCCCACGACCGTATTAGTTTTTTGACAGCTTTAATATGTTCTAGCTGCACTTCTTTGCTGTTTGGATTGCCGGCACAGTCATAATGGCCGACTATGGCTATACTTCGGGAGCCATGCTGGTGAATAGAAATTTCTACCCTCCTTTTAATCGAAGCAATTATAACCTGGTCACTGTTTTCTGCCAGGATTTTATTAGGTCCCGGCTCTGTAATCATATCTACATAGTCAACCTTATACTTATTCTTTAAATATTCATATACCGGGGTCTGCACCCTGCCGTCCATACAATTAATCGCCGTAGCAAATCTTCCTTTAGCCACAGCTCCCACCTCCAACTTTTAGATAATGGTTATGCCGGGCCCATCAAAAGGGTACTGGCAAAGTAGAATAAACAAGACCGGTTCCAGTTACATCTCCAAGTGTACCCGGACACTCCGGTCCTTCAGTGCCAGTATGTTAATTGGACAACCTTTTCATCTTGATTCCCCAAATTTTATTACCTTTGGACAGTCCAAATGAACGCAGGGAGCCCACTACCTCGATGCTATCGCCAGGATTGATATCTTCACGTGGGGCCGCAAACATAATTACGCCTACAGTTCCGGTCTGATCATTTACTAGAAAATAAGGCCGATTAAGCCATTTAAATGATACTTTTTCTACAACACCTCTAATTCGTACTTCGCTGCCTGAACTAAGCCGGGTTAAATCCATTACTCTATACTTTTTTATGGCCTTCATATCAACCTTCTCTGCTTGACGCCGATTCATAACATTTAAAAGCAGTGGTACTGCCGCAAGTATTGCTAACATTGGCACAACTGTTAATAAAAAACCGATATCAGGATTTAATGCATAGGCTACCAGAACCATTATTGCGGCTATCCCAAAGCTGGCATAGGCAAGCATCGACACCCGCATCTACTTTAGCCTCCCCATTTATAGCAACTGCCCCTGGTAAATTTACTTGCTTACTGCCTTGCCGGCAGGAGCGCCGGAAGCAGGGCTGTCGGCGGGAATCTCGTTACGGAAGGCCAGGTAATAAACAAAACCAATAAAGACCATACCCCCGATTATATTGCCCAAAGTTACAGGAATAAGGTTCCACAGCCAGATATCGCCCCAGCCAAGCCCGCCATACTGGTAGAG
>JAAYGJ010000167.1 GCA_012727745.1 Clostridia bacterium
GGTCTCTGTTATATAGTGACCTACAAACAGCGCCTCCAAAACTATTAGTATTACCAAGCAAGCTATCACTCCTATTATCGCCAGAAGCAAAGAGTCTACTGGTTCAAGGAGCAATGCAGGGTTCCAGAGTATCAAAACTGGTATGATAAAACCCGCAGCCGATGCCTTCACAGCCTCTACCGCCGTAGGCAGGTATTTGCCTCCTGCCACTTTTGCGGCAATAACCGCCGCCATACCTATTGGCGGGGTGACAAACGCAAAACAGGCATAGTAGAAGACGAAGAAGTGGGCTAGCAACATGGGTATTCCCATATTGAGCAGGATGGGTGCAGAAACAATGGCCACAATAAGATATACTGCCATGGTGGATACTCCGCAGCCCAAAATAAGGCAGACTACCGCTATAATTAACAGCGTGATGGAAAGATTGCCCCCACTCCATGCCTCTACCAAGCCCGGTAACTTGACCCCTATACCGGTAAAGGTGATAATCTGCAGCACTATGCCGATACAGCACATACCTACGGCAATCTCAGCACCGGCTATGGAACCTTGGGTAAAACCTTTCACCCAATTTATTAAGGATCCGCGCGTTTCCTTTCTGACGAGGCTCAGCAGGAGAGTTAATACAATACCCCAAAATGCCGCATACATGAGGGTATTGCCTCTAGCTAGAAAAAACATTATTGCTGCAATCGGAATGATAAACAGAGGCGACCGGAGCAACATTTCTTTATAGTCTACAGCTTCAACTACGCCGACTAATCCGCGCCTTTTCGCCTTAAATTGTACATATAAACCGATAGTGAAGAAATACAGGATAGCCGGAATTGTTGCTGCTAATGCTATTTTTAGATAAGGTATTCCGGTTACCCCTGCCATGGCGAAAGCAGCCGCACCCATCACCGGAGGCATAATCTGTCCACCGGAAGACGCTGCAGCCTCAATAGCGCCGGCCTCTTCCGGTGTATAGCCGGCCTTTTTCATTAAAGGTATTGTAAATGACCCGGTAGTGGCGATATTAGCTCCTATACTTCCGGTGGTAGTCCCTACCAGGGCGCTTGTCACTACTGCAGAAAGCGCTGGACCGGCTGCCATTTTTCTCCCCACCACCCTGCCCACCTGTTCAAAGAAAACGGTAGCCCCTGACACTTGCAGGACAGCGCCGAAAAAGACGAAGAGAAATACGAAGTTGGCCGAGATGGATAGAACCTGTCCATACACACCTGTAAGACCAATAGCAAAATATGGTATTATCCTCTCCACCGGAAGCTTCGCCGCGTTAAGGGGGCCAGGGATATAGTGACCGAAAAACGCATAGATCATAAATATAATAGTTACCAAGGGTAATATCACACCAAAAGACTGCCTGGTGGACTCAAGAATCACGATAACGATCGCAATACCTATTACCAGATCCAAAGTAGTATTGAATCCCACTCTTGCCTCGAGTGCAGTTATATTAATCCCAATATAAGTAACACAGATTATTCCCAAAACTAAAAGCGAAAACATATAATATCTTGCTTTTCCAACACTCTTTTTTAGTGCAACCAGAAAGATAAGTGCCAGAGCAAAGCCCAGATGGACATTCTGGTGTTGAAACCCCCCGAAAATAAGATATTGCGTGCTTAACATGTGATACATTGCCATAGCAACCCCGACGGTTGCTATGGCAATATCAACAACTTTCCATCCCTGTTTTTTCGATTCCATCTCATTTGTACTCATAAATAGCACCAGCCTCTAAAAATTGTTTTTAAATATGCTCTTGCAGGTTTAGTTGGGTCTTCTACTTTAATTAGTCAAGTTCGAATCCGATTTCTAGGCCTTTATCCTTATAGAACTTGATTGCACCTGGATGGTAATCTGATTCGTTAGGGGCAAGCGTGGCCATCGTCTCAGGTGTAAGACCTTGAAGCGTAGCGTGTCTAGGCCAAAACTCCTCATAGTACTCGTAGATTACCCTGCATATTTCGTATACTACATCATCGGGAAGTTCTTCATCGGCCATCCAACCATTGGTAATTAAAGCAATACCATGGGGTTCGGTCTGAGTCGGCCCCAAAGCTCCCGGCGGCAACTCAGCAGGGAATATTGGATACCCACTCTTGTTTCGAGCGGTATCTATATCTTCCTTGGATATAGGGACGAAGTAATAATCACTCCGTATTGACATTAGTTCCTCCATGGCCGGATTGGCTGCTACTTTGCCCTCGCCTATAAAACTAGGGTTCGAAATAGCAACATCAACCATTCCATCTCTTAAAGCCTGAATCGCTTCGGACCAACCAAGGTACTCTAATTTGGCTTTGTCCTTTACATCCCAAGCATATTCCATCAATACCTCCGGCTCTACCTTACCGTTGCTGGAGGCGGACGGCAACCCAATTCTCTTACCGGCAAAGTCACGTCCACTCTTAATATTCGGATCGAGAGTGACATAAGTATGAGCAACCGATTGTGCCAGCGAGACTGCTTTAATGCCGCTATATTCCTGATCAAATGGGTCAATGCCCTTCTCCAACAAGTTGTTGGTCGCAAAAGTGCCAAAAATTATAGATTTTTTACGAACCTCCGGGTCGTCGGCTAATATTTTTAAGTTGTATATGCCTCCCGGTGTCTCCAGAGTTGTGGCACGAAGCCAAGGGGAATACTTGTTAATCATATCACCCAAAGCAAAGGAAGCTACATATCCAGCGCCGCCAAAGGCCATTGAAAGGATATCAATAGCTACTTGTTCATGCTGTTCTGGGGTTTCTGAAGGTGATGATTCTGAAGGTGATGATTCAGGTGCTGGTTGGGAAGCAGGTTGAGTGCAACCGCTGAGTACCATCATGGCGACTAATACACTTAACAGCAAAACGTAAAATAGTTTCTTCACTTGACTCTCCCTCCTCGGTTTAATTCAAAATTGTTGTTTAACCTACTACATCCTTCGTACTTCTATATTATCATGCACCCACCTCCTAATTTTTAGAGTTAATATATGGCTTGCTAAGAAGCATATGGCAAGAAAGTATTCATATGTCTTAATAATCATAGACTGCTTAAAATTTCACTAATAGGCATCAGTAGGAGAGTCTTTTGGATGGGAGGAATTATTTTCAAATTTAAACAGTATTATGTTATAGTTGCATATTTTGCAACTATATTTGCAATACTTTTCTTTAAAAATATATTAGAACATTATTTTATGCTTGTCAAGTGATTTTTTTTGACTTTGACTCCTGTGTTTATTAGACTCTTTTGTTTTTTGGACATATTTTTTGGACATATATAGGTCTCTAAATCTCTCAGTCTGAAAAGTCACTATAGACTAGCCTCAGGAATTCCGCAAATGAAAATAAATTTTAAGCTGCTTTAACAGCAGGACAACCTACCGGTTTAGCCGGTAGTGGTTGAGTTAAAAATGATAGCAACACAAATGGCTCTTTTAGACTATTGACAAATACACAGTATTTAGTACATAATAATTGTATAATATGAAAATAATTTTTCACAATGCTGTGTGGTTAGCCTCTTTTTTTGTAATAGAGCCTTAGAGCCTGGATATAAGGATAGAGACTTTCTAAGAAAATAAATTGTTTATGGATGTGATTACATATTATGGAAAAAACCTTTAATTCTAAACCTAAACCTGCATTATATAAATCGGTTTCCCATATAGCCGATATTCTTCAGTGTATAATGAATGATGTTAATACTGTGACTGAGGTAGCCAATTACTGCCATTTAAGCAAATCTACCGTAAGCCGGTTACTCAAGGCTCTTACAGAATCTAAAATCATTGTCCAAGATCCATCCAGCCGTCGCTTTTATCTTGGGAAATTAATAGCCCAATGCTCTGCTAATCCATTTATAACTCACAAATACTTGGTAATAAGCTCTTTTAAGGAAATGTTACGTCTAAGAGATCTCTCTGGAGAAAGCGTATTTATAAGTATTCTGATTGGAATTCAATATATGAATTTACACCAAATTAGCGGGGAGCATGAGGTGAATATTACACCAGATGGTAAGATACGCGGTCCATTACTTGCTGGAGCCACGTCTAAAGTATTGTTCTCGCAAGTGAGTAATGAAGATTTAAACCTGGCTTTAAAATACTTTGAAGTGGTTCAGCAAAAAAGTGGCTCTACTTCTACTATTGATAAAGACGCTTTCACTGAAGAATTAATGCAGGTGAAGCAACAGGGATACGCTCTCACCTGCGGTGAGACTCTACCCGGTATTCTTGGTATAGCTGCTCCCATCAGAAATTATATCTGTCCAGCTGCCCTGAGTGTCCTGGGACCTGAGAGTCGCTTGAGACCGAAAATAAATACTCTGATGGGGGAACTAAAGGTAAGCGTGGACCAGATTTCCAATATTCTTGCAGGAATATCTAGTCTATATATGTAAAAAATTGGTAGCACCAATTTCATATTGATTAACGACAACCTAAGAACATTATTAACTAAGGATGTGATGAGGTGCCTATGCATAATATTTTTAGACCTATGAAGATTAACAAGATGATCATTAGCAACCGTTTTATTCGTTCAGCCACGATGGATAACTTGGGTAAAGAAGGTATGGTCACTGACAAACAGATTGAACTCTACAGGAAATTGAGTGAAGGTGATATTGGATTGATTATTTCCCACGGGCTGTTCCCAACTTTGGAAGGACAATCTTCCAAAGGCCAGCTCGGTGTTCATACAGACGAAACAATAGCCTCGTTAAATAAACTTGTAAACGCTGTTCACGAAAACGGCGGTAAGATTGCCGCCCAGATCCTGCATGGTGGGTTCTGGGTCCGTCCGGAAGTAGCAGGTTTCCAACCGATCGGACCTTCAGCTGTATATATTAAAGAAACTGGGCAACAAGTTAGAGAACTTGCCAGTGATGAAATCCACGAACTGGTAGATTCTTTCGTACAAGCATCAAGAAGGATAATTGAGGCTGGATTTGACGCTGTGCAACTCCACGCAGCACATGGTTGGCTTCTGAGTGCATTTTTATCACCAGTTATGAATAAACGGACAGACGAATGGGGAGGTTCCCCTGCTAAACGAGCTAGATTATTGTATGAAATTTGCAAAGGAATCAGAGATGCTGCCGGGCCTGAATATCCCATACTCGTTAAGCTTGGTCTCCAAGATTATCATGAGGGAGGCAAATCTCTTTCTGAGGGCATTGAGGTAGCCAAGATTATAGAGTCTGCCAGTGTTGATGCCATAGAAATTAGCGGTGGAATAGAGAAGGAGAGGGGGTATCATATTCGCCTTAATTGTACACAACCCTATTATTTACAGGAGTGCTCAATGGCCAGAAAAGCCCTTTCATTGCCACTTATTCTTGTAGGCGGCATGCGCCGTCTTCAAGATATGCAGTCCGTGCTAGATGAAGGTATAGCTGATGCAATTTCAATGTGCCGACCTTTTATCAGAGACCCGTTAATAGTACGTAAGTTTCGTGAAGGTACGACTGACTATTCAGATTGTAATTCGTGTAACCTTTGCCTGGAGCAGTCTAGAAAAGGGAATATCCGCTGTATGCTTTCCTGATTGGAGCAGAAGCAAGCCCCAGGCTCATTACCAGGGACATGACAGGTAACACAAAGAGATTGGCCAGCAGGGCTGCCAGCGAAACCTGCCGGAAATATAAGGCGGTCAGTGGTAGAACGCCGAGCTGCGCGGTCAGGGTAACAGCCAGCAGCGGGGAAACGTTTTTTACCAGGGATGGCGCAGTTTCAAGGGGTGTTCCGGCCAGAGCCGCGGTGTTCTTTTCCTGCAGCAAGGGAGCCAAAAAGAGAATCGCCCCTGTAGCAGCATAAGAGAGTTGGAAACTAATCGTAAACGGCAAAAAAGGGTTAAAAACAAGCGTAAACAGTGCCGCTGCTGCCAGGGAGGTGGGCAGGTCTCCCGGTTGCCCCAACTGTTAACACAGTAGTCCCGGATGTTGCCCTGCACCCTCTGCAGCGAGTAGCTGTAAACAAGGCCGCCGGCGACGAGGAAAAGCAGAAAAAAGGGGGCGAGCGCCTGCACCCCTTTTTTCTCGTTGAGGATATATTATATAAAGACCAGATCAGGGCGGCGACTGACGTAAAAATAAGTATGTAAGGCGAAAAATAACGCCCCAGGATAATTCCCGAGACGTAGCTTTCTATCCTTGCCGGTTCTAACGTTTACATCCAAAAGAACACGCACTTATTGTACTTTATTGCTAAAGGTGGGGTCAAGATGCATTATTTATTTACTTACATTTCAGCTTTTGATCATAACCAGCATCATTTTAAATTTCTCCAGGGCTTTAAGAGCATGCGGTTCATTGGCCGGCATAATCACCATCTCTCCCGCTTTCAGGGTTAGCGGTTTACCCGATATGGTA
>JAAYGJ010000168.1 GCA_012727745.1 Clostridia bacterium
AATATGTGTTCTGACCCCATTTATTACCAGCGATTTTTTATTGCCAGATAAATAATATTTAATAAAAAGGCCATAATAATAGCAGCAGGGTCGGCAAGGGCCGAGCCCAGAAAGCTAACGGGTCTAAGATAGGGCTCGTTAGTTTTCGGCCAAAGGTTATCAGTGGGTCAAGGGGCCTGCTGATAGCCGGCGGGCAGATCAGCAACTGTCCGTCAAGGCTTGCCGTTGGTCGTATAGATTAACGGCAGGTCGGTAAGGATAGTTGTTGGTCGAGCTAAGATGGTCATAGTTGCCGCAGGCTTATTAAGGTTTCAACAAGCTAGAGGTCTGTAGCAGTCGAGAGATTGCTGCAGGCTTCCAAGGTAGCTATGATCATCGAGCAAAGGTTATTGTAGTTGCCGTAATGGTCTTTGGCAGTTGAAAGATTGTCAAAGGCTATGCAGGTAGCTGCAATAGCCGGCGTTAAGGTTTTTGTCGGCTCTTTAAAATGAAGGCCCTCCATAATGGAGTGCCTTCATTTTATTTTTGCTAGATATATTGTTTAAAGCAAACGCCCTCTAGCTTGCTAGAGGGCGTTTGGTTATTGGCCTACCTTTATTCTGCCTTTTTTTCCAGAGCTTTGTTAAGAGCATCGATTAGACCATCAACATCGATACCGTGAGCCCTGGCTCCCTGCTCTATACTTTCAAAACGCGCTGCAGCGCAACCCAGACAACCCATGCCGTGCTCCATAAATACTGGCACTGAATCGGGATATTTGCTGACCACTTCAGTAATGCTCATATCTTTGGTAACTTTAGCCAAAAAAATCACCTCCCGTTAAGATGAGTTCATTATAAACAGTTATCATTCCTTTGTAAAGAAAATCATCCGGGAAAATGGCTATTTCTGACGTGAAGTTGAAGTGCTTGCCGCCTGTTTATCAAGGGCGTAAATGAAGACTAAAAGCTCGGCTACCATTTTATACAGTTCCAAAGGTATTTGCTCTCCCAGATCTAGCCTGGACAAGTATTCGGCCAGAACTGCATCTTCATACACAGGGACTTGGGCGGCTCTAGCTGCTGCAACTATCTTCTCCGCTACCGCTCCTTTGCCGGAGGCGACTACCCGGGGGGCGTCTTCCCTGTCAACGTCATAGCGCAGAGCTACTGCTTTTTTAAGCGGTTCCTGCTTGTCCATATAAGTCTCCTCCGAAAATAATTAAATAATTGGCTCCAGAGAGGGATTAGGCGGTTCAGGGCGCCGGTTAAACTTACCCGAACCACTGACAAATGAAAAGACACTCCCGTCCCCACAGGAAACTATAGTTTTCATACGGCGCGCTCAGCGCAGGGAGGATTCTAAACCAGACTATCCAGATGGCTGCGCTGCACCGTCCCGATCTGATAATGCTCAGCCGCAACAGGTTGCAGTTTGCCTACCTTGCCAACCTGCCAGCGGCACTGCTGCAGCTGGTAGCCCAGCCTGGTGAAGGCTTGCTGGAGCTGCGGCCAGGCCTGTTTTAATATTTCCGCAACCCTTTCCTCTTGAGCTTTGCCGCTTGCCTGTACCACCTGCCCGCGCACTTTTATCTCCAGCAATAATTGGCCCAGGTTGACTGTGTTTAACAGCAAAGTCATGGTAAAACTGCGAGGATTGATTATGTTAGAGCCGCCGCTGTCTTTTTTAATTAGCAGCTGTCCCCAGGCGCCGCTGTCCTCGCTCTCAATAAAGGGCAGGTTAAAAAATAGCCATTCTCCCTGCTCCAGGCTCTGGAAAAGCTGGTGCCCCGCCAGCTGGTTGAGCAGGATATCACCACCGCTAATCAAACGCTGCCCTTGCGGGCCGGCTGTCTCCAGTAACTGCTGCAATTCCTGCAGCAAGCGGCCGAATCCCTGGAGTAGACTGCTAAAAGCCCGGGCTCTACCTTGTAGCTCCGGTTCAGATCCTGCCTTATCTCCTCCCCTGAAGCCTTCCGACCCAGGCTGCCCTTCCGGCCGTCCTGCAGCAGGCAGTTGTGCTTTTAAAAGGCTCTGCAGCTGTGGTAGCAGTCTCGCTGTACCTTCTGAGGGTCTTAATATCATCAATGTTTGCATTTCTTTAAGCAGTTGTTGGAGTTCGCTTATTTTTTGTTGCTGCCCGGGGACGTCTGACAGCACAGCGGCAAGCTGCCGGGTAAAGGGCAGGAGCTTGCTTTCAATACCCCTTAAGGTTTCTTGTTCGCCGGCTACAAAGGAGTGCAGGGCTTCTAAAACGGCTGCTGGCACTGCCTGGCGGTATGACTTCAGGGCCTGTAAAATTAGCTCTACTTCCTCCGGCGAACTGCCCCCAATACTCTGCAGCATCAGTACAGCCCGCTGGAGCAATTCTTGATGGAGAGGTAATTGTTTAGCCATAAATCCAGCCAACAGGTTCTTCATCTGCGGGGTATCTTCTAGCCCCATCCGGGCTGCAAGATAGGTAAGCTCTTCGTTTTTAGTCGCTGCCTGCAAAAGTCTTACCAGGTACTGGTTGCCATCATGGCCCTCTACTTCCATGACAATTTTTTGCCCCTGAAATAACTTATAGGGGGAACGCACCACTATCTCTTTGCCTTCTACCATGACTAAGTAGTTGCCGACAGCTATTTCATTCAGGACTATGCCTTCCAGCACCTGTCCCCTTTGCCAGCCCAGGCCTTTAATCCCGTGCAGCGGTGTGGTAGCACAGCTTAGAGTACCTGCCGGAAGTATTTTCAATCCCTTCATCCTACCACAACCCCTTCCCTGCTGCTGTGTAAATATATTTCCGCCTTCACAGGTTAAATTATGTTTGCGAAGTTTACTGTTTGGCGGCTAAATAATTTGCTGCCGGGGAGGAATAATAATCCAGGCTATAAGATAAACCAGCAGCCCCGCCCCACCAAAAAATAAGGTCAGCGCCCATAGTAATCTTACCAGAGACACATCGATATTAAAGTATTCAGCCAGACCGCCACAGACGCCTCCCAACTTCTTCTGGGTATCTGAACGATACAAACGTTTCACTTCTGCCCCTCCTCTCCTCGATTTTTGGCCTTAACACCTTCTGAACACAACAATTGAAATGTAAGCGACCTATCCCGACTGCAGCTTCGCTGCGCTCCTTTTAGCAGTGAATTACTTGAACGTTTTCAGGGTAATACTAAAACAGCAAAAGCTCAATAAGCGAGGAGGATTAATAAATGGAAATAAACTCATTTAATCAGTGGATGGACACCCTTGCGGAAGCCCTACAAAGGGCTGAATCTATGGGCATGTCCAGAGAAGTAATCACCAGGTCAGCCACTGAACTGGGCAACTTTCTGGCGGCAAATGTTGATCCGGATGTCCCTGAAAACAAGCTGTTAAAAGCCCTATGGCAACAGGGGACCGACTCTGAAAAACAAGCGCTGGCCAGCATGGTTGTAAAGCTTATTGACAGCAAAATCAAACACTAATATCCGGGGGCGGCTTGGCTTTGCTTATTTTCCCTTTGCCCCTGCCTCAGCTTGCAGCAACTGTTTTTTGAGCGCCAGATACCCGGCTGTAAAGTAAGTGCCGTTCTGGGCTTCCCGGCAGTCAAAGCCATAAGCCCGCCTACTAACAGCCAAGACAGGGGGCGCCTGTATCCTTTTGGCTACAGCAATGCCTGTATACTGCCGCCACCAGCGCTCCAGGTCGGCAATAAAATCAGCCGTGCTGGCAAATAGTTGCTGCACCACTCCCGATTGACAGCCGATTTTTTCTTCCAGGACACCTTGGGCATACCAAGCGAGGATGTCTTCCGGAGTAGCCCTTTCCCAGCGTTCCACAAAGGCGCGGAACAAATAATCATGGTAGGGATATAGCAGGGGGTCTCCTTTGCCTGCTTCGACGGCTTGGGCGGGCGAAAGCTCGGCACTGGGTACAAGTTTAATAATCTCCCGGGGAATTACCTCACGCCGATAAACTTGTTCATTGAGGTAGTCAGCCAGCCCGTATACCTGATATTTCCAGAGATCAGCCAGGGCAGCTAAAAAGCCGGCCTGGTCCCCGTACAAGGTCGTATAACCGACCGTCATTTCGCTTTTATTGGCATTACAGGTAAAGCCTCCGCCAAAAGCCGCCGCTAAAGCGGCTAAAATCCGGGCGGAACGATCGCGGGCCTGAATATTTTCAGTCATAAAAGGAGTGACCGGTAAGTACATCTCCCGGCCATCCTTCATATCAATAATTGGAGTTTGGCCAATTTGTTCTACCGTATAATCAACCGCTTCTTGAATAGGCATAACCGTATACAGGCAGCCCAGGTTGGCAGCCAGCCGGGCTGCCAGATTTTTTGTCGTCTGGGAATTAAACTTGCTGGGCATGTTTACCAGCAGAACATTTTCCGGCCCCAGGACATTGGTATAGAGGCAGGCCGCCACCGCTGAATCAATGCCGCCGGAGAGGCCGATTACTACTTTTTTCATGCCAATCGCCTGCATGAAACGATCGATGCCATAAGTTAGAGCTTGATAAATAGCGGCTATATCCCCGTCTTCCGGAACTACAGGCGCCCCGCCGTCTTTAACATTTCCATCCGGCTCAAGCTCTACAACCGTTAATTTTTCTGCAAAAGGTTGGCAGTAAGCGCTTATTTCTCCCCGAGCGTTATAAACGGTACTGCAGCCGTCAAAAATATAGACAGTTTTGCCGTTGTTCTGGACACCCACGTTATTAACATAGATTATGGGGGTCCCCTGCTCCCGCGCCTGCCGGGCAAAAACCCGGTTGTGCTTTCTATTTTTGCCCAGGGCAAAGGGGGAGCTGGCTATATTTACAAACAAGTCCACCGGGCCATTTTCTTTTATAGCAGTTGCCGCTTTAAAATCATAAGCATCACTCCAGCTGTCCTCGCCAGGCAGGCAAGCCAGCCTGATTGTTTGCTCAGCCATTTTTAATAATACCGGTTGTTGTAAAGCCTCCACCCTTTGCCCCTGTTCTAAAGCCAGTTGCTGCAAACTGTAAAAGTGACGGCTATCATCAAATTCACGGCAATCATGTTGCAAGGTTTTAATCCGGCAGGGATAGGGGAAATTGTCTCCTCCCAGGAGCTTGCCCCTGTAGGCCACAAAAAGGGCGTTATATTTGCGTACTCTACCGTCATGGCCTTTTTGTTCCCAATCAACATAGACATTGCCAAAGATTACAGCGAGTTCCCCCGAGGCCCCCACTATCTGCCGGCCATATCTCTCACAATCCTTTAGAAAGGCTATTTGCTCCCAGGCATTGCCGAGCAGATAGCCCGGCACAGCCAGCTCCGGAAAGATGACCAGCTCGGCCTGCTGCTGACGGGCTGCATCGATCATCTTTAACATGGTAGCAGTGTTTATATCCGGACGGCCGGGGACAACTTCCATTTGCCCCAGAGCAACCCGCAATCCCATTTTATAAGCCCCCTTCTTTATGCTTTATTATAGACGTCCTGCCAGCATTAGCAAATAAGCTGCGGCAAAAAGTAAAGTACGGCCAAAAGTGTGCTAAAAATACTCCTTAAATAGAGCATTAATCTTTGCGTTTATTGCTTCAGGGTCTACCGTTCCTATTTTTTGATCGTTAAGAGCGTATTTTTGTTTTAATTTCAGCACCCTGTAAACGCTCTGATCTATCCGTTCCTCTGTAATAGCCCCACTTGCAGCAGCTTCCCGTATCGCCTCAATTACTGCCCTTTCTTTTTCATAATCATGACATACTAAAACTATATCACTGCCCGCGTTAATTGCTTTTACTGCTGCCACACCAAGCTCATAGTTGTTGCTAATAGCCCCCATCGTCAGATCATCACTTATTACCACCCCGTCAAAGCCCATCTCCTGGCGCAATAGGCCGGTAATAATTGCCGGCGATAAGGTAGCCGGGTTATCAGGGTCGATTTGGGGTAACAGGAT
>JAAYGJ010000169.1 GCA_012727745.1 Clostridia bacterium
CCTCCGGCTTCCTTCAGACTCCACGTCACCGTGGACACCCTTGCCTTCGGCTAGTGGTTCCCACTACCAAGCCCACAGCGGACTTTCACCGCCAAGTTATCGCCCATGCCGGGCGCACAGCTAAAAGCCCGGCTTTTTACAAGCCGGGCTTTGTTTTACTTACTGCATGCTCCGCCAAACTAGGTAAGCATTAATAAAATTATCGATTTTACCGTCCATGACCGCCTGGATATTGCCGGTTTCTAATTCGGTGCGATGATCTTTTACCAGGGTATAGGGATGAAAAACATAGGAGCGGATTTGGCTACCCCAGGCGATTTCCCGCTGTTCTCCCCGGATTTTGGCCAGCTCAGCCTCCTGTTGCTGGCGTTTTAAATCAGCCAGTTTGGCCTGCAGAATCTTCATAGCTGCCAGTCGGTTGGCATGCTGAGAACGCTCGTTCTGACAGCTTACCACAATGCCTGTCGGCAGGTGGGTCAGGCGGACTGCCGAATCGGTCTTATTGACGTGCTGACCTCCGGCTCCCTGGGCACGGTAGGTATCAATTTTTAAATCGTCAGGATTAATAGGCTCCTCCTGCTCGGCGGTTAGCTCCGGAATAACGTCAACGGAAGCAAAAGAAGTATGGCGGCGCCTGGCAGTGTCAAAAGGCGAGATTCGTACCAGGCGATGCACACCCTTTTCGGCCTGGAGGTAGCCATAGGCTTTAGGCCCTTTTACCAGCACGGTAGCGCTTTTGATGCCTGCTTCTTCCCCTTCCAGGTAGTCCAGTATCTCCAGCTCGTAGCCCCGGTCTTCAGCCCAGCGGCTGTACATTCGTAAGAGCATTTCGGCCCAATCCTGGGATTCCAGCCCTCCGGCTCCCGGGTGCAGGGACAGAATAGCATTGTTATCGTCATAAGGGCCGCTGAGCAGGGTTGCCAGGAACAGGTCCTCTACCTGTTTTTCAATGGCAGTCAGCTCGCTGCCAATATCCGCCTCCAAAGAGCTGTCATCCTCTGCCAGGGCCACCTGCCATAGCTCGCGAATTTCGGTAAATCTTTTGTCCAGCTCCCGGTAACTGGTCAATTTATCTTTACAAGCTGTTAGCTTGCGCCCTATAGTTTCAGCCCGCAAGCGATCCTGCCAAAAACCGGGGTCCAGCATTTCCTTTTCCAGTCGCTCCATTTCTCTGGTAGTTGCTTCCAGGTCAAAGAGAAACCCTCAGTTCTTTTAACCGCCGGGTCAGATTTTCCAGACGGCCTTTATAATCCTGCAACAACAGAAATCCCTCCTCCTGCAGTCCCGTTTCTATCTGCACAAATATGGCTGCCACTCTCTAATAGCAAGGAAGGTCATAGTAGCTTAAACCTATTCTGGCTAATTTCTATCTAGCGGCACTAACCCGGGCTGGTTCAAGCTGCCCCTCGTGGCCCGGCCCCACAGCATTTTTTGTATTTCTTGCCGCTGCCGCAGGGACAGGGGGCGTTGCGCCCAACTTTTTGTTCTCGGCGAACCGGCTGCTGCGAAGGGGTATCGGCATCCCTATAGCGATTTTCAACTAGCTGACGGGGACGTTCTGCCTCCTGGCGGACAATATTCACCCGGTAGAGATAACGGACCACATCTTCCTGAATAGCAGCAATCATATCATTAAACATCTGGTAGGCCTCATACTTATAGGCCACCAGGGGGTCCTGCTGGCCGTACGCCCGCAGGCCGATGCCGTGGCGCAACTGGTCCATAGCATCCAGGTGGTCCATCCACTTGGTGTCCACTACCCGCAGAAGCACCAGGCGTTCAATTTCACGCAGGTTTTCCGCTCCCAGCTCAGCTTCCCGCTGGCGATAGGCTTCCAGCGCCTTTTCCCGCAGGAAACCGTAAATCTCTTCCTTCTCCAGTTCCTTGATTTCTTTAGCCAGGGCCTTTTTGTCGCAGTTGGGCAAAAATAGCTGCTCGGCAAAATCCAGCAGGCTGTCCAGATCCCATTCTTCAGGATACTTGCTCTCACCGGCAAACCGGTCTATGGTAGAATCTACTACCGTATTAATCATATCCTCAATGGTAGCCCGGAGGTTTTCACCGGTCAACACCTGTCGCCGCTGGCTGTAAATAACCTCCCGCTGTTGGTTCATCACATCGTCATACTCAAGGACGTGCTTGCGAATATCAAAATTATGGGCTTCTACTTTTTTCTGGGCCTGCTCCAGTGAGCGGGATACCAGAGGATGGTCAATGGGAGTAGTATCGTCCATGCCCAGGCGGTCGAGGAGCCCGGTCAGGTTATCGGAACCAAAAAGGCGCATTAAATCGTCTTCCAGCGAGACATAAAAACGGCTCGAGCCGGGATCGCCCTGCCGACCGGAGCGGCCGCGCAACTGGTTGTCAATCCGCCGGCTTTCGTGGCGTTCGGTGCCGATGATATGCAGGCCGCCCAGCTTGATCACCTGCTGCCGTTCAGCTTCTGTTTCCTGCTTGGCTATCGCCAGCTGCTGCTGGTATTCAAAACGGGCTGCTTCTATTTCCGGGTCCTCGTCTTCTGTTGGGGGTGAAAGGGCTGCCGCCAACTGCTCCGCTGTATAGCCCTGCTGCAGTAGCTTCTGCCGGGCAAGAGCTTCCGGGTTACCTCCCAGGACAATATCGGTACCGCGTCCGGCCATGTTGGTCGCAATAGTTACCATACCCAGCCGGCCGGCCTGGGCAACAATTTCTGCTTCTTTGTCATGATATTTGGCATTAAGGACCTGGTGGGGAATGCCCCTTCGTTTTAGCATCACACTCAGGCGTTCCGACTTTTCAATAGAAATAGTACCTACCAGCACGGGCTGTCCCCGGGCGTGCCTCTGGCTGATCTCTTCGACCACTGCCTTGAACTTACCCTCTTCGGTTCGGTAAATGACATCGGGATAATCTTTGCGGATCATAGGCAGGTTGGTAGGTATGACCACCACATCAAGATTATAGTTCTTGCGAAATTCTTCCACCTCGGTAGCCGCCGTACCCGTCATACCGGCCAGCTTATCATACATGCGGAAATAGTTCTGGAAGGTAATGGTAGCCAGGGTCTGGGACTCCCGTTCAATCTTAACCCCTTCTTTGGCCTCAATGGCCTGGTGCAAACCCTCACTGTAACGCCGCCCGAACATCAGGCGCCCGGTGAATTCATCGACAATAATTACCTGGCCGTCCTTGACAACATAATCACGGTCCCGTTTCATCAATGTATGGGCCTTTAAGGCCTGGTTGACGTGATGGGATAGGGCCATATTGGCATCATCATAAAGGTTTTCTACCCCCAGCATCGCCTCAACTTTAGCAACTCCAGCTTCAGTCAGGGTTACTACCCGGGCTTTTTCATCGACATTATAATCAGTGTCCTTTATTAAGCGGGGGATAATTTTAGCTACTTTATAGTACATCTCGGTCGGCTTGTCAGCCACACCGGAAATAATCAGGGGTGTCCGGGCTTCATCAATCAGAATGCTATCAACTTCGTCAACAATGGCATAAGCGAGTTCCCGCTGCACCATCTCCTGGGGACTGAGAGCCATATTGTCCCGCAGATAATCAAAGCCAAATTCATTGTTAGTACCATAGGTAATATCCGCAGCGTAAGCCTGCCGCCGTTCTGCCGCGTTCAGGCCATGTACTATCAGGCCAACCTTGAGCCCCAGGAAGCGATAAATACGCCCCATCCATTCACTATCACGGCGGGCGAGATAATCGTTAACCGTAACAATATGCACGCCTCTTCCGCTCAAGGCATTAAGATAAGCCGGCAAGGTCGCTACCAGGGTTTTGCCTTCGCCGGTCTTCATTTCGGCAATCTTGCCCTGGTGCAGCACTATGCCACCCATAAGCTGAACATCAAAATGCCTTAAGCCCAGTACCCGCCTGGAAGCCTCCCGAACTACAGCAAATGCTTCCGGCAGTAATTCGTCCAGCGTCTCTCCCCCATCCAGGCGGCGGCGAAATTCTTGCGTTTTGGCCTGCAATTCGCTATCTTTTAAGCTTTGCATCTCTGTTTCCAGCTCATTAATCTGTTCTACTTTGCGCCTCAACTTTTTTATATCGCGGGCATTATCATCAAGCAAATTACGCAAAAATCCCAGCATTATCCTACCCCCCTCCTTCGGAATATAAAGCTGGTTTATCGTAAGCGCCGGAGGTTGATCGTTGATGGCAATATAAAAGGAACCGTGCCGGTCCCTTGAAAATTAAACCTGCATGTACATTTTAACACGTAGCCTGCCTGCTAGCAATCAAGGCGTATCTTAAAAAAATGGCACAATCTAAGAAAATCGGGCACAGAGAAACCGGCCCTTGGGCCGGTTTCTCACAAAAATCTCAAGTTTTTTCGGGTTAATATTCCGGCTCTATTAAGCCATAGTTACCGTCCTGACGCCGGTAAAGGACATTTACTTCTTCCGTCTCGGCATTAGAAAAAACAAAGAAGCTATGTCCCAACAAATTCATTTGCAAAGTTGCTTCTTCTATTGACATGGGCTTAATCGGAAAACGTTTGGTCCGAATCAGCTTTGGTTCCGCTTTGGTCTCTTCCGGATATTTAAGGGCCAGCTCTTTTAAGGCCCCACTTTTTAATTTTTTGCTTAGCTTGGTTTTATATTTGGCTATCTGCTTTTCCAGCTTTTCGACTACCCGGTCAACTGACCCGTACATATCGCCAGTGGCCTCTTCGCAACGAAGCAAATACCCATTGAGGGGGATTGTAACTTCGACTACGTGGTTATCCCGGGTAAGGGATAAATTTACCTGAACTTCTTCCACTCCTTCCAGCAAACGTTCCAACTTGCCCAACCGTTTCTTCACATACTGCTGCAACGCCTCGGTTACCGGAAAGTTCTTGCCGCGGATGATTAATTCCATCCTAAAAGCACCCCTTTCTGGTTCCTTTTAGCTATTATTCCCCTTAATGGGGTTAATTCCTGTCTTGTCTTTATTATTTCCTTAAAATACCAGAAAGGCCCAAAATACCAGAAAGGCCCCGGCAATGCCGAGGCCTAATAGGCTATAGTTTATTCACATTAGCCGCCTGGGGACCACGAGGTCCTTCCACAATTTCAAATTCAACCTCCTGGCCTTCGGCTAAGGTTTTAAAACCCTCTTCCTGAATGGCAGAAAAGTGAACGAAGACATCGTTGCCGTCCTCTCTTTCAATAAAACCGTAACCCTTCTCCGGGTTAAACCACTTCACCTTGCCCAACTTCTTATAAACATTCCTCCTAAAATAAACTCCCTCGGGTACAGAATCCCCAGGCAGTTTAATTTTATCATGGTTGAATAATAGCTGTCAAATCCAGCCAGCAATAAAGCTCTGTAAATAAAAATTGGTAAATTTTGGTTGTCGAAAACTGCCTTCTCATTAAATTTTAAATATCCCTGAAACTGTGGATAACGTGGATAACCCTGTTAATAAGCTGCTATTCCTACTTTGTTTCTGTGGACTAAGTGTGGAAACTTAAAATAATTGTCATATAGGTGCTATCTTCTGACATAATTTGCTGAAAATTACTAGCAATCCTCGACACCTGTAGCCAGGGTAACCGCTATCACGTTAGCCGCACCGGCAGCCAGCAAGGCCTGGGTGCAGGCACTGGCTGTGGCTCCTGTAGTGAGAACGTCATCTACCAACAAGACAAAGCTTCCATTTATTAATTCTGCCTCAACAACTCTAAAAGCATCCCTTAAGTTTTCCCACCTTTGCCGGCGGGACAGATTTATTTGCGGCGCTGTCTCTTTAACCCTGCTTAAAGCTTTAGCAGCTAGCGACAGGCCCAGCTCTGCCGCCAGCGCTCGAGCCAGAAGCTCGGCTTGGTTAAAGCCCCGGGCCTGCAAACGAGCAGCAGTAAGGGGTACGGGTATCACCAAATCCGGGCGTCCTGAATTAAATTCATCCAGTACCACCCCGGCCAGTAATTGAGCCAGGGGCACAGCCAGGGAACGACGACCCTGGTATTTTAAGGAATGGATCATAGCTTTTAACAAGCCCCGGTAGGGTCCTGCGGCCCTGGCCTTTTGAAATACGGGCTTTGCCTCCCGGCACTGGCGGCAGAAGGGCTCTCTGTCAAGGGGCACGAGGCGGCCACAGTATCTGCAGGGATGGTATGCTCCCACCCAGGATTGCAGCTCCTGTCGGCAACGCCGGCAGAAATCTCCCTGGTGACGCAACTGGCGGTGGCACCAGGCACAGACTTTGCCCCGGGGAAACAGCCAGGAAGATAACATTGCCTCGACTCCTTCGATAATAGATAGGGGGGTGTTTTAGGGCGCAACCGGCTCTTTCAAGTAGCCCCTTTGCCGGGCCAGGCGGTTAAACTCCTTGATCTGCCGGCAGGCGGCAACCATAGGAGGACTAATCCGCCTGGCCAGAAAGAAAACCTGTCCCCCTGGGTAGTCAGCTGTACGTCCGACGCGCCCGGCAATCTGCACCAGAGTATTGGCCGAAAATATTCTTTCTTCATCGGCATAGAGGACCAGGACGGCAAGGCGGGGAATAGTAAGCCCCCGTTCCATCACTGTAGTAGTAACCAGCACAGGATATTCGCTCCGTTGAAAAGCAGCAATTGTTTCTTCTTTGCGGGGATGGGCCGCATAACAGCCCCGCAC
>JAAYGJ010000170.1 GCA_012727745.1 Clostridia bacterium
ATTACAGCTTGCCCTTATATAATCTGATTATGGCCGAAGCTGCCGCTAACGAGGCTCTGGTAGTTCCCTGTGCCGCCTGCTATAATTCCTTAAAATCTGCGCAAGCCTTTATAGCCGGAGGCAGCAGTGCAGCAATGAAATTAAAACAGAAAGTAGAAACAGCCCTAAAAATGCAGTACCAAGGTAAAATTTCGGTCCGCCATGTACTAGAAGTTCTGACAGACAAGCGAGTACAAGAGGTGCTGGTAAGTCGTCTTAAAAAGGACCTGGCTGATATGCCTGTAGTTGCTTATTATGGCTGCCTGCTGACCCGCCCGCCGAAAATAGCGAACTTCGAAGCCAACCCTGAACAACCTCAGCTAATGGACCGCTTGTTGCAGACAATTGGGGCCAAACCGCTGGGCTGTACCCATAAAAACGAGTGCTGTGGAGCCAGCCTGGCAATTCCCCAGCCCCAGCTGGTTACGGATCTGGTAGGCAAAATTACTGCTGCCGCCCGCCGTGCCGGAGCAGTTGCAATTGTAACAGCCTGTCCCCTGTGTCAAACCAACCTGGACGGCCGTCAGCAAAACGGGGAAAGCCCGCTGCCAGTATTCTTTATCACCGAAATTATTGGCCTGGCGCTGGGACTAAATATCAAACCCTGGTTTAAAAAACACCTTATTAGTCCCTGGCCTGTCCTGCGCCAGATGAAGTTACAGCTTGCCTCCGGGGAGAAGGGTTGTGATTGTCATGACTGTTAAAACAGTTCAAAAACCGGCTGTTGGCGCAGCATTGGTCGTTGGCGGCGGTATCGCCGGCATGCAATCGGCTCTCGACCTGGCAAACGCTGGCTACCTGGTACATCTGGTGACGGAAAGCTCTTCCATAGGAGGCCGCATGGCCCAGCTGGACAAAACTTTCCCCACCAATGAATGTGCCATGTGCATGCTGGGACCCCGCATGACCGACACTTTCAACCATCCCAACATCCGCCTGCATACCTGCAGTTACCTGGAAAAAGTGGAAGGCGAGAAAGGCCATTTCACTGTTCAGATTAAAGAGCGAGCCCGATATGTTGATATTGAAGAATGTACTGCCTGCGGCGAGTGCGAGAAAGTTTGCCCGGTAACTGTCCCCAATGAATACAACGAAGGGGCAGGAACTAGGAAAGCCATTCACAAAATGTTTCCCCAGGCAGTCCCCAATAAATACCTGATAACTAAAAGGGGAACCCCACCCTGCCGCAGTGCTTGCCCTGCAGGCACCAATGCCCAGGGGTATATTGCTTTAATCGCCCAGGGTAAATTTGCTGAGGCCCTGGAGGTTATCCACCGGCGCCTGCCCTTTGCCGGTATCTGTGGCCGTATCTGTCACCACCCCTGTGAAAGCGAATGTAACCGGGCCCAATATGACGACCCGATTGCTATTGCTACCTTGAAGCGGGCCGCCTTTGATTTTGGCTGGGAAGGGGCTGCTGCGCAGGCAAAAAAAAGTCCTAAACAAACAACTACTAAAGAAGAAAAAGTAGCCATTATCGGTGCCGGTCCGGCCGGCCTCACTGCTGCTCAGGATCTGGCCCTGGCAGGGTACCAGGTAACTGTATATGACGCCTTAAACAAACCAGGTGGTATGCTTCGCGGCGGTATACCCCGTTATCGTTTGCCCCTGGAAGTTGTTGAACGAGAAACCGAACGGATTCTTAACCTTGGCGTTAATTTTATTGGCAATACTGTTGTCGGCAAGGACATTACTCTGGCTGAAATACAACAACAATATCAGGCAGTTATTCTTGCTATTGGTCTGCAGCAAAGCAGGAGGTTAAAAATTGAAGGGGATAACTTAAGGGGTATTTTACCCGGTATAAGCTTTCTGCGCCAAAGCTCCTTGGGCAACCCCCCTCAGATAGGTAAAAAAGTTGTAGTCATTGGTGGCGGCAATGTAGCTATTGATGTGGCC
>JAAYGJ010000171.1 GCA_012727745.1 Clostridia bacterium
GTCTATATGATACCAGTATTTCCATTAAAAGTCAACAATCTTTTAAAAACAATAGCCT
The DNA here is from genome assembly GCA_012727745.1 of Clostridia bacterium. GTDB lineage: Bacteria > Bacillota > DSM-521 > Neomoorellales > Neomoorellaceae > JAAYGJ01. The sequence goes on from JAAYGJ010000171.1 coordinate 59, forward strand.
TCTTAACCCATTATAGTTAAAACTTGACAACCAATATCAGCTTTTAATATAATACACCTGACTTTTGCCGAAAGGGGACGACTGAGGTGGGGGATAAGGTATTTTACGTGACAACCCCAATTTATTATCCTAGCGATAAACTGCATATCGGCCATGCCCTGACTACCACCATGGCTGATACCTTGGCCCGTTATAAACGGTTGCGCGGTTATGACGTTTACTTTTTGACCGGTTCCGATGAACACGGTCAGAAAATACAGCGAAGGGCCCAGGAAGCGGGCCTGGAGCCGCTAAAATTTGTCGATGGTATTGTTGCTACTTTTAAGGAGCTGTGGCGGCGTCTTAATATTTCCTATGACGATTTTATTCGCACTACCGAGCCCCGCCATATGCATGCGGTACAGATACTTTTGCGGCGCATCTACGAACAGGGAGATATTTACAAAGCTACTTACGAGGGATGGTATTGCACTCCCTGCGAGACTTTTTTCACCGAACGCCAGTTAGTTGACGGTAACTGTCCTGACTGTGGCCGGCCGGTAGAGTTGCTAAAAGAGGAAAGCTATTTCTTCAGAATGAGTAAATATGCCGACCGCCTCTTGCAGCATATAAAAGATAATCCTGATTTCATTCAGCCGGCTTCCCGGCGTAATGAAATGATCAGTTTTATTGAAAGCGGTCTGGAGGACTTATGTATATCCCGTACAACATTCGACTGGGGCATTCCTTTCCCTATGGACACCGGCCATGTTGTTTATGTGTGGTTTGATGCTCTGACCAACTATATATCTGCGCTGGGCTACGGTACGGAAGATGAGAGCTTGCTCCACAAGTATTGGCCCGAGGCTGTTCACCTGGTAGGTAAGGATATTGTACGTTTTCATACCGTTATCTGGCCAATTATACTTATGGCTGCCGGCCTGGAGCCGCCGCGCCAGGTTTATGGCCACGGTTGGCTGTTGGTCGAGGGCGGCAAAATGTCCAAGTCCAAGGGCAATGTAGTTGATCCCATGGTATTAATAGATCGCTATGGTTCTGACGCCATCCGTTATTTCTTGCTACGGGAAATGCCTTATGGTTCAGACGGCGTTTATAGTGAAGAGGCGCTAGTTAACCGCATTAATACGGACCTGGCCAATGATTTTGGCAACCTGCTCAGCCGTACTACAGCTATGATCGAAAAGTTTAATCAGGGGGTGCTGGCTGCCCCGGTCGCTTCGGAGCCTCTGGATGAGGATTTAAAGGCAGTAGCCCGCAAGGTACCGGCTGAACTGGATGCGGCCCTTAACAATTTTGAATTTTCCCGGGCCCTGGGAGCTATCTGGCGTTTAGTCAACCGGGCCAATAAATATATTGAAGAGACGGCGCCCTGGGCCCTGGCTAAAGACCCCACTAAGCAGCCTCGCCTGCAGACGGTGCTTTACAACCTGGCTGAAGTGGTGCGCCAGGCAACTATAATGGTAGAACCCTTTATGCCTGGGGTACCGGCCCGGGTCTGGCAGCAGCTGGGCCTGGCCGATGTTCCTGAAGCTCTGACCTGGAAGAGCCTGTCCGTCTGGGGAGCTATCCCGGCAGGTATTAAGATTCGGCGGGGGGCGCCCCTGTTTCCCCGGATTGATATTAAAAATTTGGAAGGAGATAAGACTGTGGCAACAGAAGCAACGGTGCCAGCAGCAGCGGAGGCGACAGAGGCTAAACCCGTTGAGGAGGAAATTACTATTGAAGAATTCGCCCGGGTTAAGCTAAAAGTTGCCCAGGTACTGGCAGCGGAAAAAGTAGCTAAAACAGACAAGCTGCTCAAGCTGGAAGTTAAAATGGGCGACGAGAAACGGACGATTGTTGCCGGTATTGCCCTCCACTACCAGCCCGAAGAACTGGTAGGCAAAAAGGTAGTTATCGTCGCCAACCTGAAGCCGGCCAAATTGCGGGGCATTGTATCTCAAGGGATGGTGCTGGCAGCCGTTGATGACGACGCCTTAAGCTTAATTACTCCTGAAAAGCCGGTCGACGACGGCGCCCAGGTACGTTGATGCCAGCAGGAGTTGCCATGATAGACTCCCATGCCCATCTCAATGACCCTGCTTATCAAAACAAATTGCCGGAGATAATTGCCAGCTGCAAGGAAGCTGGTGTAATAGCAGTTATTAATGTTGGTTATGACCTGGAATCTTCCCGCCGGGCGGTAGAGCAGGCTCATAGCTGGGATTTTATCCATGCGGCGGTAGGGATACACCCCCACGATGCTGCCAGCTTTAATGAGGAGGTGGCAGCAACTATCCGCGGCCTGGCCTATGATTCCCGGGTAGTGGCAATTGGCGAGACGGGCCTTGATTACTATCGCAATCAATCTCCCCGTCAGTGCCAGCAAGAGGTTTTTCGCTGGCATTTAAATTTGGCCCGGGAATTGCGCCTGCCAGTGATAATCCATGATCGGGAGGCCCACGGGGATACGCTGCGGATTTTAAAAAAAATAAAGCCGGGCCCTGCTGGAGGGGTAATGCATTGTTTCTCCGGCAGCTGGGAGATGGCCCGGGATTGTTTAGATTTGGGCTTATATATTTCTTTTGCCGGTCCGGTTACCTTTAAAAACGCTACTAGGTTGCGGGAGGTAACAAAACGGATTCCCCTGGAACGGCTGCTGGTAGAAACTGATTCGCCTTTTTTGTCTCCGGAGCCTTACCGGGGGCAGCGTAACCAGCCTGCTTATGTAGACCGGGTGATAGCTGCTATCGCCAGCATCCGCGGCCTGGCCGAGGAGGAAGTGAGGGCGGCAACAACAGCCAATGCTCGTCGGTTATTTAATATATAACGTCTGATAGTAAAGTGAAACTGGTGCAGCGTACCCGCCGTTGGAATTTAGCAGCGGCGGGTTTTTAATTTTACCGTCTCCGAGGAGGTATAAAGGGCAAATACTCTGGCAAGGCTAGGGGTTGGAATATTGTGGAAGGAGGGCTTCCGATGGGAAGCTTTATTTCAACTTCTAGCCCCCAGATAGCTAAACTATGCAGGTGCATAGGGTTATTATTATCCTGCTTGCTGATAGGCCTATTATCGCTGTTAATGGTCGGCTGGAGCGACAGGCAAGTGGATATTACTGTCGATGGGGAGATGAGACAGGTACCCCTTAATGACTGGATACTGGGGGGCTGTCTCCACTCTGGTACTTCCGGGGCGGCGGCCCGTGAATGGAACATACCCCTGCCCGGTTTATGGTTCTGGCCCGGGATAAAACTGAGTATGGCCGGGAGCGTGCCGGTGGCGGCAGAGGTTGCTGGCTACCAGCTCTGGTCGCAGGTACCTACAGCAACACAAATTTTGGCTCAGGAAGGAATAAAGTTGAACGAACTGGACCGGGTAGAAAGCAAGCTGGACAGCAGTGGCGCCGACCAGTATATCAAGGTAGTTCGGGTTCAGAATATTATTGAACTGCAACAAGAAGAAATTGCTCCACCCCTGGTGCGCCGCCCAGAGCGCTATCTGGCGTTAGGACAAGAAAGATTGGTCCAAGAAGGCCGGCCGGGGGTACGCTATTATAAATACCAGGTCAAATTGGAAAACGGCCAGGAAGTGGAACGACAGCTACTTACAAGCTGGGTTGAGCTTGAAGCGCAGCCCCGCATAGTAGCCTATGGCAGTCGTGCTTATCCGGAAGTAGCAGCTCGGGAAGGGGAGACGCTTACGGTAATTGCGACGGCGTATACTCATACCGGCAATCGTACGGCCACGGGCATCTGGCCTTACCGGGGCATAGTGGCGGTAGATCCCCGGGTTATTCCCCTGGGGACCAGACTGTATGTTGAGGGCTATGGCTATGCAGTAGCCCAGGATACAGGCGGCCTGATTAAGGGCAATCGCATTGATGTATTTCTAGATAGCGAGGAGGAAGCTATCCAGTGGGGCCGCAGGGAAGTTACTGTACGGATATTGGGCAAATAAACAATTAAACAGATATTGACAAAAGATACCAGGCGCGGGGGCAGGAAAAAGTTGCCCCCGCGTCGAACTAACTATCACCTCTGCAAAAAGGTTGCAAATATTATAAGGGGAGAGAGTATAATGGCAAGGTAAAGCTTAGCCTGTACAACCAAGCAGGAGGTGACCTTTTATGGTCAATTGGATAAAAGAATGGGGTCAGAAAAAGTTAAATGGGCGCTACTGCACATGGATGTGGTTGCTAGTGGCCGCTTTTTTATTTATCAGTGCTACCGGTTGGGTGGCGGTTAATTCTGTCTGGAAGCAAGTAACGATTGAGTTAGACGGCAGGGAGATTCAAACCCGCACTTTTGCCGCTGATGTGGCTAGCCTGTTAGCAGAAAATCAAATTAGTCTAAACCCTGAGGATAGGGTTAGTCCGGCCCTGGACGCAGCTTTGACTAGCAAGATGACTGTCAGGGTAGAACGGGCTGTAACTGTCACCATTGGGGTTGACGGGCAGGAAAAAGAAATCGCAATACCCCCCGCTGCTACGGTTGCAGAGGCTTTAAACAAAGCCGGGATAGAGCTTAACCCGGAGGATCAAGTGACGCCGCCGGCAAATACTGTTCTGGCAGCAGGGGAACGGGTCAAAGTTACCCGGATAACTTCAGAAATAGTAACAGAGCAGAAAGAAATACCCTATCGGGTTGAACGTCGCGCCAATACGCAGATTGAAAAAGGGATTAATCAAGTTGTCCAAAGAGGGCAAAAAGGGTTGGCAGAGGAGCGTTACCGGGTAGTATATGAGGACGGCCAGGAGGTAAGCCGGGAACTGATCGCTACTGAGGTTATTAAAGAACCGGTAACGGAAATAGTGTCGGTTGGTGCCCTGCAACTGGCTTCTCGTGGTGGCCGTGACTTCCGTTTTCAACGGGCTTTTGTAGCTACTGCAACAGCTTACACTCATACCGGTAATCGTACCAAAACCGGCGTTTGGCCGCAGGTAGGGACGATTGCCGTTGATCCCAGTGTGATTCCGTTGGGGTCCAGGCTCTATGTCGAAGGATATGGTTTTGGTACTGCTCAGGATGTGGGCAGCTCTATTAAAGGCAACCGGATTGACGTTTTTGTCGACACAGAAGCAGAGGCTCGCCGTTGGGGCGTCCGCCAGGTGAAGGTTTATGTGCTACAATAATATTTTGCTGCCCTGAAAAGGTGCCCGGAGGCCAATCCTGCCTTATCGGGGAAATATCTGATTTCAGAGCGATGGCTGACAGGCAAAACCCACCTTGTGGTGGGTTTTGTTTTCTCCCTTTTCAGGGATAGATTAATTTGTACCCGGCCCGGAGATGTAGTATAATACGTATGTGGAGGGATAAGGGTGAATTCGGTAGCTACCCCGGGGAAAACTAGGTCTATAGTCCGTAGAAAAGGCTTGCAGCCAAGGAAGACCCGCGGCCAAAATTTTTTAGTTGACGCTAATATTGTGCGTAATATAGTCCGGGCTAGCGGTCTTGGTCCTGCTGATATGGTTGTGGAAATAGGTCCCGGGTTGGGAGCCCTTACTCAGGAGTTGGCTGAACGGGCAGGAATGGTAATTGCCGTTGAAATAGACAGGGAATTATTATCCAGTTTAAAAGAAACTCTGGCTGGCATAACAAATGTTAAGCTGGTAGAGGCAGATGCGCTTAAGGTTAATTTTGACTCGCTGGTGGCGAGATACGCCACTGAGGATGGAGGAAGGTTACCCACTTATAAGGTTGTGGCTAACCTTCCTTATTATATAACGACTCCCCTTTTGATGCACTTATTGCTTAACAGGTTTAATATTTCGGAAATGATATTGATGGTCCAGGCAGAAGTAGGTTACCGGATGCTGGCTGCGCCGGGTAATAAGGAGTACGGAGCTTTAAGTGTGGTAGTGCAATATTTTAGCCAGCCGACCCGGCTTTTTAAAGTGCCACCTACGGTTTTTTATCCCCGGCCCAGAGTGGATTCGTTGGTTGTAAAACTAACCTTGCGGCCTTATCAGCAGATAAAAGACCTTGATGAGGACCTGTTTTTTTTAGTGGTCAGGACAGCTTTCAACCAGCGCCGTAAGACCTTGCTAAATGCTTTAGCTAAGCTGGACTTACCCAAGGAGATATTGGCGCAGGCCCTGCAGGGGGCTGGCATTGATCCCCGCTGGCGTGGGGAAACGCTAAACATTGCACAATTTGCTGCCTTAACGACAGCATTGCAGCGGTACTGGGAAAGAAGGTGATAAAATGTACTACGTCAACCCTACCAAGGGGCGTTTGACCGCTGAGGAAATGTTTGCTGATATAATGCAGTTTATCGATGCCAATCCAGAGGCTCGCTACAAGGTTATTATCGGTACTGATTCTCAGTCCCGGATGCGCACTTGTTTTGTTACGGCAATCATTATTCACCAGGTAGGACGTGGGGCGCGTTACTATTACTGCAAAAAGTACCAGCGAAAAATTACCTCACTGCGTCAGAAGATTTTTTATGAGACCGCGTTAAGCCTGGAAACAGCCAGCTTTATTGCTCAAATGCTGGCTGCCAATGGCCACCCGGAACTCAACCTGGAAATACACCTGGATATCGGCAATAATGGGGAAACCAAGGAACTGATCCGGGAAATAGTAGGGATGGTAGTAGGCAGCGGTTTTAACGCCAAAATCAAACCGTACTCCTGCGGTGCATCCAAAGTTGCAGACAAGTATACTAAGAGCGGCTAGCTATAATTATTAATTATCCAGGCAGCTGGTAATATGGCGAGGGCTGCCTTTAAGCAGTTAGCTTAAAGGCAGCCCTCTGTTATTTTTGTTTATCATTTTTTAGCCATGTTGTGGCCTATTGTTTATGCCGGGCACTATTTTTCAAGGCAGGTTAGATAGCAAAAACATGTTTGCCAATGGTAGTGATAATCGTCCGGGTCCAGACCCATTGCCCCGGCGGCACTTTAGCCGCATTCCAGAAGTAGAGGGCACCGCCGCTGGGGTCAGAGCCCCGCAAGGCCTCCCGGGCAGCCTGGTAAGCAGTAGCATCGGGGGTCAAGTAAAACTGACCGTCGTTTACTGAAGTAAAAGCGTCTACCTCAAAGATGACATCGCGGATAGTGTTGGGGAAGCGGCTGTCGCGTACGCGATTGAGGACTACTGCCGCTACCGCTACCTGGCCGGCATAAGGTTCACCGCGGGCTTCCCCGTAAACTACTCGTGCCAGCAATTCCAGATCAGCGGCGTTTTCCGAGGGAACATTTCCCCGGGAGTTATTTGACCCTGAACTGGTTAGACGTAGAATCTGGCCGGGGTAAATATCATCGCCACTTAAACCGTTGATAGCTTTGAGCTGTGCGACAGAGAGGCCGAAACGCTGGCCGATGAGGTAGAGAGTATCACCGCGCTGGACCACATAGGTAGTGGGATTACCGATTTGGCCTTGTCCGGGTATGGTAAGACGCTGGCCTGGATAAATCATAGTGCTACTTAAGTTATTTGCTTGTTGAAGTTCCCAGGCGCTGATCCCATAGCGTTGGCCAATTAAGTAGAGGCTATCTCCGGGTTGTACTATGTAAGTATTACCACCCTGATTAGGGATCCAGAGGGTTTGGCCTGGATAAATCATGGTGCTACTTAAGTTATTTGCTTGTTGGAGTTCCCAGGCGCTGACCCCGTAGCGCTGGCCGATCAGATAAAGAGTGTCACCGGGTTGAACGGTATAACTGGCGGCTGTTGCTATAATGGGGCATATGATGAGACTGGCCAACAGGATGATCGTCAGAATTAACAGTCGCAAACGTTTAAACTTAATTCTGAAAATTACCATCAACTCCTTAAGTATGGTTTTTCTAGCTAGGTTTTCCAGCGCAACACTATTATATATAAAGTTAACCATAACGTCATTGCAAAATGGTTGGTAATGCAGGAGCATTATGGTAAGCAGACATAATATCCAGGTTATTGCTGGAAGGCGTTATAATACAAGGATGCCTTCACACTATCCTGGACGTGGGGCATAGAATATTATCAGCAAGGCAGTGGGGAGGGAGATAAGGGTTGAACGAGATAAAGCCGGGAGATATCGTCGCGCGGAAAAAATATGGTAAAGACCTGTTTTTCAAAGTAAAGGCTTTGATAATGACAGACTCTGGTAATACTACGGCTTTGTTAAGGGGTATTAACGTCAGGTTGCTTGCTGATGCCCCGCTGGACGATCTGGAATTACAGCCTGCGGAAGAAGTATTGCGTTACCGTCATACAGATATCCAGAAACACAGCTGTTGTATCAGGCGCATTATCCGGCGGCGTGAAGTTGAGCGGGATATGCTTTTATATAGGGGAGAAGAGTTAAGAAGCAGGAAGAACGATAATCGGGATGGTTTAGACGGTGAAGGTTTTTTTGAGTCGCCGGGCCGGGTGTTGCATATTGACGGGGACGAGGAATACCTGGATAAGTGTATTTACACCTACCGACAGCTGCAAATACCGGTCCAGGGCATCTATCTCGATGAAACGCGACAGGCAAGTAGAGTAAAAGAATTATTACAGGAATACACCCCTGATATTCTGGTTATAACCGGTCACGATGGCCTGCTTAGGGAGAAAAGCAGTTACAACGAGTTGGATAATTACCGTAATTCAAAGCACTTTGTTGCTGCAATTAGAGCGGCACGTACACTACGCCCGACCCATGACGATTTGGTCATTTTTGCCGGTGCCTGCCAATCCCATTATGAGGCTCTGTTAGCAGCAGGGGCTACCTACGCTAGCTCACCCAAACGGGTATTAATTCATGCTTATGATCCGGTTTTTATCGTCGAACGAATAGCCTATACTTCTATTAGCCAAACGATAGGGCCTGCAGATATCATTAAAGATACGATTACGGGTATCGAAGGGGTCGGCGGAGTGGAGATTAAAGGAAAACTTCGCCTGGGATACCCTACTTCTTCTTATTGAATATTTATCGAGCAATTAAATTAATTTTATAATATAATTATCCTTGACAATTATTCTGGTAGCTAGTAAAATAATTACTTAAACTTGACACCGCCCTCGGGCTGTTGTATAATAAACGTATGCAGAAAGAGGGTGGTTTTGTTTGGCAGGCAAAGAAGTACTTGCTACTATCAGAGAGGATCTGGAAAGCCGGGTGGGCCAGAAGGTTAAACTAAAAGCCAATCGCGGTCGTAAAAAAATATTGGAGCAGAGTGGGATTTTGGAAAAGACTTACCCCAATATTTTTGTTATCCGGTTGGAAGCAAAGAAAAGCCCGGAGCGCCGGGTATCCTTCAGCTATACTGACGTCCTTACCAATACAGTAGAATTAACGGTCGAAGGCGATTGTGGTGTTATTAGAAAACTGGGCAAAAATCATTAAAAGGCTACCAGGGGAAACCTGGTAGCCTTTTAATGATTTTACGGGGCAGATATAATTAAGAGAGAACGAAAACGCGAAGGTGGGGAATAATGGTCAAAGAAATTAAAAAAATTACTGTACTGGGTACCGGGGTGATGGGACACGGCATTGCCCTGGTGTGTGCTCTGGCAGGCTACGACGTATGTTTGTATGGCCGCACTGAAGCCAGCCTGGAGCGCGGCTTAAGTCAGATAAGAGCAGGGTTGGAAATGCTGGCCAGAGAAAACTGCCTGGGGAAAAACAAAATTGACGGTATTCTTAAAGCTATTAGAGGGGAAACCTCCCTGCTTGTGGCAGTGGCAGAGGCCGATTTTGTTATTGAAGCAATTGCTGAGGAACTGGCAGTCAAACAGCAAATGTTTAAAGAACTAGACAGGTTGGCCCCGGCAGGGGCAGTACTTGCTTCCAGTACTTCCGGTTTAAGCCCGAGCCTGCTGGCAGAGGTAACTGCCAATCCGGCCCGAGTCCTGGTAACTCATTTTTGGAATCCGCCCTACCTGCTGCCTTTAGTCGAAATTGTCCCTGGAAAGAAAACTGCTGCTGTTACCGTGGCAACTGCCAAAGAGCTAATGCTAAAGCTGGGCAAGAAACCTGTCGTTGTGCAGGACATACCAGGGTTTATCGGCAACCGTTTACAGCTGGCTCTCCTGAGGGAAGCCCTCTATATTGTGGAACAGGGCTGGGCGTCGGCAGAAGACGTTGACCTGGCAGTTAAGTCCAGTTTTGGCCGCCGCCTGGCAGTGACCGGTCCTCTGGAAAGTGCGGACCTGGGGGGCCTGGATATATTCTACAGTATCCAGTCCTACCTCAACAAAGAACTGTGCTTAAGCCAAGAACCGTCAGCACTGCTCAAAGCAAAAATAGAGCGGGACGAGCTTGGCGCCAAGACTGGACGCGGTTTTTATAACTGGCCGGCAGAGCGGCTACAGGCTGTTAAAACTGCTCGCGAAACAGAGTTACTGCGGTTTGAGAGGGTTACCCCTCACCTAGCGCGCCATGATGGATGAAAACAGACTTTCTACTCCTAGTCTATGGTGCGGTGCCAATGTCAGCAATACGCCAGCCGGTAGTGGGTGTTTCCCTTCGTAAAGTCATATAAAGGACTAGACGGCCACTATCGTGGGTGATAAGGCGTTTAACATTAAGGTCTACTATTACTACATATTTTTTAGTTATATCCTTTTCCTCCTGCCCCGGAAGATGGTAGGGCTGGATGCTGATAACTTTGGCCCGGGTTATGTTATTAATCCAGTCAGCGTCATAATTAGCGTAATTATAATTATAGAGGCGGTTATTATCCATATTAGTGA